>CAIXLU010000299.1 GCA_903920315.1 uncultured Oscillochloris sp. | reverse complement strand
CTCCCGCCTCCTGCCTCCTGCCCCCTGCCTCCCGCCTCCCGCCTCCTATCACCCTTCGGCAAGCAGGGTTGCGATGTACTGCACCGTGGCTCGGCGACCCTGGGGGTGTAGGCGACGCCAGAGCGAGAGCAGATGATCTTCATCAGAACTGCTGGGCGGCGGTACGACAGATGCAGCGATGGGGGTAGACAGAGCCTCAGCAATTACCGGGTAGATCGCCATGCCCGGAGAGACCGCTGCGATTCGTGTTGACTGGGTATCTGGCTCTGCCGGGGCTTCAGGCTCAGCGAATGCGCCGCCGTTCTCGGCCACCTGATTGGCGACAATCATGCTGGCCAGTTGAAGTGCGTCTACACCGAGAGCCTCGACAAGTCGCCGGGCTTGATCCGAGTCCGGTAGCGTCTGACCACTCAGGTAGTTGCGCAGTGCCCCGTCGCTGATCTTCGTTTCGCGGGTAAGCTTGGCACGCGAGAAGCGGCCCTTAAGCTGAGCCCCTAGCCAATCGCTAAACTTTGGTGCCGCCTCAGGCAGCAGATCCAAGCGTCGGCGCACCTCGTCGGACGAGATACCCAACGTTTCGCCGATCAGGTCAATAGTCTTCTGGCGGGGGCGCTGGGTTTTTCCCAGAATGAACTGGCGTAGCGAGATGGGGCCAACTCCAAGATCGTCGGCAAAGTCGCTGATTGATTGATCGCGATTCATTGCGGCGTGAAAGAGTAACACCGAGAGTGGTAGTTTCTCAGAGAACGAGTCATTGGCAGACATTGGCAAATACTCCTCCTAAATCACGGGTACAAACTGAGGGCGGCGCAACGCTAGCGACACCCGTAAGGGTGTCCATTTACCGATTCTTTATCACGTATAAGTATTGGTAAACCATATTGAATACCGATAGAGTCTTAATAGACTAGAGTATAAAACATCCTAACCACATTGTCAAGCATATTCATGACCATTTTATGGGTTTTGCGTGAAATTACTGCGTTTAAACGCAGTTTATCCGCTGACGTGATCGATTTAGAGCCGGTTTTTCTATCGCAGAGGCGTGTAGAGGGTGTACGCAGAGGTGTCATACTGTCCGCCCAGCCGTAGTTCAGTGTGTTACAATAGCGGTTACTATGGGTCGTTGTCGCCCCGACGTATCATCCGCAGAGCTGAACCAGGGATAACCTGTGACCATTAACCGAACACCCTTCACGGTCGGAGATCTCTACGATCTGGCATGGCTCGAAGATGTGCGAATCAGCCCAGATGGGAAGAGCGTGGCCTTTGTCAAGGTTACGGCTGATCGTGTGGCCAATAGCTATGGACGTTCCATTTACCTCGCCTCAACGAGCGGAGGCTCCGTCCGCCGCTTTAGCTCGGGTCGCACGGATCATCAACCGCGCTGGAGCCCCGACGGCAGCCGGCTTGCCTTTGTTTCCGCACGCGATGATGAGGGCGGCCAGATCTATGTCATTAGTGTGGGTGGCGGCGAGGCGCAGCAGATCACATCCCTGCCCAACGGTGCCAGCGACCCCACGTGGAGCCCCGACGGTCGTATGATCGCCTGTCTCTCCCTAGCTAATGCAGATGAGCGCCGTCGTGAGGACTCGGGCGATCCCTCACCTGCCCCCGCTGATGCCTGGGACGCCAAACGATCCAAGGATCAGCGTGCCCACGATGAGGAACTGCGTCAGGACCCGCGTGTGGTGACGAAGTTACCCTACCGCAGCGGCACCAGTTTCTTTGATGACCGCCGCCGTCACCTCTACCTTGTGGATGTGCCTGAGGGTGATGTTGATCAGCCCGCCACCGCCCGCCGTATGACCCACGGCGACCTGCACCACTCTCCGCCGGCGTGGATGTGTGATGGGGCTAGTCTCGTCACGACCGCGACCCGCGACCCGGAGGCTGACTCGCTTTTTGCCTACTACGATGTGCTGCGTGTCCCGGTTGATGGCGGTACGCCCCAGACACTTACGAAGGCCGGTCACTCCTGCTTCGATCCGCAGCCCTCGCCTGATGGCACGCAGATTGCCTTCCTCCGCATACGCGAGGATCGCCTGCTCGCCGAGGGAAACCGGATTGCGATCATCCCCGCTGACGGCGGCGAACCCCACGACCTTACCGCTCACGCCGACCTTGATATTGAGCAGTTCTATTGGCAGCCCGACAATCATGGCATCCTTTTCCTGGCTGGCTGGCACGGCGATGCTCATGTCTACGCAATCGGGCTGCCCGGCACGCCTACCTATCGCAACGGGGCAACGCTGGTGCCGGGAACTCGCATTGTGAGCGACTTTTCGGTCGCCCAAGATGGTACCATCGCCTTCATTGCCAGTACCCCCAACAACCCGTGCGATCTGTTTGTGCGTGCGCCCGATGGGAGCGAACGTCAGATCACGAGCATTAACCAGGATCTCCTCGCCGCCCGCTTGGTTACACCCACCGAAGAGATCATCTACAATGCTCCCGACGGTGCCGAGGTGCAGGGATGGGTACTTTACCCCCCCGACTTTGATCCGGCAAAGCAGTACCCGCTGGCTGTGCATATCCACGGTGGCCCACATGCGATGTGGGGGCCGAGCTATCGCTCCATGTGGCACGAGTGGCAGACGACGGCATCTTCCGGTTACATCTGTTTCTTCTGTAACCCGCGTGGCAGCAATGGCTACGGCGAGCAGTGGCGCGATGCCATTCACGGGAACTGGGGCGAGGCCGACCAGGATGATATTCACGCGGGGGTGGATGCTCTGATTGCCCGTGGCGGCGTCGATCAGCAGCGCATCGCGGTGACGGGTGGTTCTTATGGTGGGTATATGACCACCTGGCTGATCAGCCACAGCGACCGCTTCCGCTGCGCGGTGTCTGCCCGTGGTGTGTATAACCTGCTCACCGAGCATAGCACCAGCGACGCTCACGAGCTGATCGAGATTGAGTTTAGCGGCTATCCCTGGGATCTCTACGAAGAGCTGTGGGATCACTCACCTCTCGCTCATGCCCATAAAATCAACACACCTTTGCTCATTCTTCACAGCGAGCGCGACTACCGCGTGCCAATCAGCGAGGCGGAGCAGCTCTTCGCTATCCTGCGTCGTCAGAAGAAAATCGTCGAGTTTGTGCGCTACCCCCGCGAGGGTCACGAACTCACCCGTGCAGGCGAACCCGATCATCGCGCCGACCACATGCGCCGCACGCTGGCCTGGTTTGATCGCTTCTGCCAGGAGTCCGAACCATGAGTGATCCGTCCACCCGACCGGATTTACAGCAGTGGGATAACCTGCGTCCTGAGCAGGTTATTGATAGTCTGATCTATGAGATCTACCACCCGGTGAGTCTGCTGGGGAGTCAACTCAAGCGGCTGACCGATGACGAGGATCCGATCTCCGAAGATGACTATGAGGCAATCTTTGAGCAGATGCACCAGGCTGTGCGCCAATTGAGCCGCACTGTGGTTCATCTCAAGCGTTACAGCGATGGTCTGAAGCGAGGCTGATCGGGTTAGTTCAGATCCCTGGAGATACCTATCGGATTTGGCGATGGCATCCGTGTCCGCGATTCGGGTTCCGGGTTCCGGTGGTCGGCCACCGGAACCCGGTGTTCATTGTGCTACATCCCGTGCTGGAGCGCCCACAGGGCGGCCTGAGTGCGGTCACGCATATCGAGCTTACTGAGGATGCTGCTGATGTGGTTCTTTACGGTGCCCACACTAATCGCCAAGGCGGCGCTGATCTCCTGATTTGTGCTGCCTAAAGCAAGCATATGCAGGATGCTGCGCTCGCGGTCGGTGAGCAACTCGGCGCACACGGGCAGAGGCGGGCGGACGGGAGCGGGCGGCGAGGGAGATGCGACCATGCGGCCAAGGTAGGGCAGCAGGCGGGCGGTAATCTCGGAGTTGAGCAGGGCACCGCCAGCGGCCACGGTGCGTACCGCGTCGGCCAGGGCGCGGTGATCAACATCTTTGAGCAGGTAGCCACGTGCCCCGGCAGCGATCCCACGGAATACATACTCATCGTCGCCGAAGGTGGTGAGAATGATCACCGCCGCACGCGCCCCCGACTCGGTAAGCCGACGGGTTGCCTCCACGCCATCCAGCACCGGCATCATGATGTCCATCAGCACCACATCGGGGTCAAGCGCACGCACCATCGCCAGAGCCTCGGCTCCGTCACCGGCCTGACCAACAACCTCAATATCAGGCTTGCGGGACAGGAGCGACTGGATGCCGGTGCGGATCAGGGTCTGGTCATCAACGATCAGGACACGGATTTTCTCAGCCATTAGAGGCTGTCCTCGTTAGGGACGACCAGCATAAGCCGGAAGCCGCCCTCGGGCAATGAGTCTGCCTCGATCCTGCCGCCGAGAGCCTCGGCCCGTTCGCGCAACCCCACAAGGCCATAGCTTCCCTGTGATGCTGCGGCCCTGATCGCCTGAGCGTCGGGATCATCGGTGGGCAGATGGTCGTTCACCACGGTCACGGTAACGTGGCGAGGGGTGCGGTCAATGTGCACCGTGATTGTATCGGGATGAGCGTGCTTGCAGGCATTAGCCAGTCCCTCCTGTACTACCCGATAGATCGTACAGGCGACGGTCGGGGTGAGATCATCAAGACACGCATGCGCCCGCAGGTCAACGGCGACGGACGCGCTCTGCCGACACTGCGCCACCACATCAGCGAGGGCTGGGCCAAGGGCGTGTCCATCCAGAGGCAGTTCGGCATCGGCCACAGATAGCACGCTGCGCCAGGCCGCACGGAGTTGCTCGCGGCTGATCTGGAGTTGGTCGAGGGTCTGCTCGGCGCTCTCGGACACCAGATCCTCGGCTAGTTGAAGCTGGAGGTTAATCAGCACCAGCCGCGAGCCGAGATCATCATGAAACTCGCGGGCCAGGCGCGTGCGCTCGGCGGCTACCGCCAGCATGCGTACATCCGAGGTCTGCTGCTCAATCTCGCTCCCCAGGAGCGCCGCTCGTAGCTCCGCCTGGCGGCGCTGATCAAGCTGGCGGCGGGCCAGGAGCAGCGGGCCGAGAACCGTTGCCGCCGACACCGCGCAGATCAGCAGGCTCTCGGCGTCCATCGTTTGGGGGCGCATACGGGCCAGGAGTAGGCCAATCACTGTGGGGACACCGGTCAAGAAGATCACGATCTGGCTCAAGGGCAGGCGCAGGGCGATCTGCCAAAGCACCAGCAGCAGCCCCAGCATAATAGGCAGAGCCTGGGTGGTGACCGCTAGCGCCACCACGGCCAGGGTTTGTCCCACCAGACCAATCTGGAGCAACAGAGAGTTGCGTGCCCGCAGGGTGTAGATATAGGCCAGCAGGAGCAGCGCGTAGAGCGCAAGCAAAGGTAGGATCACGTCGGGGGCAGGGTGCTGTTGGAGCAGCGTCACCAGCAGCGAGAGTGCGACAAAGATGATCGGTAATACCCAACTGAGGATCCGATAGGGCTGAGACGAGATCACCAACTCATCGAAAGGAATGGCCGCCATCGTCGTGATCACCGGCGGTGGCGCCTGATCATCCTCGCCCCGGCGCAGCAGAGTGATCGCCATACGCAGACGATCCACCGCCGCCCCCGCCGACGCCCGAGTCTGAGCTACCGTCGTCTGGAGGCGTGAAAGGTTCGAGTGGGCCTGCCCAATAGCCGCCACAATACTCTGCTCGGTACGAGCCAGGGCCGCCTGCACCTCGCCCGTGAGCATCTGGGCCAGCCGACGGCGCTCCTCCAACGCTACACACTGCTGCACCTCGCGCAGCGCCGTCGAGAGGCTATCGTAGCGCTGCTGCATCTGGAGCAGCATCTGCTGGGCCTGCTCGCCGCGCCGGTGCTGGCGTATATAGATAATCGCCGCGATGATCGCGCAGGTGGCGGGGAAGGCCAGAGCCAGGTTGCTCTGGATCCAGGCCAGCACGCTCGCCGTGGCCATAATCACGCCTCCGCTCCACAGCGCCCAGACGCCCACCGCAAACGGAATCCAGAGCCAAGGCCGGAACAGGGTGAGGGCCTGAAGAACAATGGCGAGATAGACGTAATCTATGAGCGGTGTTGGGAAGAGGTTCTGCGCCACCGCCGTCAGCGCACACTGGAATAGCAGGTAGAGGATCTGGAGCCAGAGCGGCAGGCGTCGGGCGGGTATCACCACCGTGATGATCAGTTGCACCCCCATGATTGCACACATCGCCCAGTAGCGCTCCGGTGCCCCCCCAAAACTGACCGCCCCACGTAGACCAATCCCGCTCAGCGGAGTCATGAGTAGCGCAAACCCCACGATCCCCTGGAGCGCGAGCGGGTAGGGGATATGACGGTTAATGAAGGTATGAAACTGTTGGGATGTGCGGATCATGCCTACAGTGTAGCATATTCATCCGAGGTGGAAATAGCCGATAGCCGATAGCCGATAGCCGATAGCCGACGGCCAATAGCCGATAGCCGATAGCCGATAGCCGATAGCCGATAATCGGGCATCAGCGGCCATTTTCGTCGGGTGGTGTGCGCGAATCGAAAAAAAAGGGGTATGGGGGTGGTAAAACCACACCCATACCCCTTGGGGGAAACAACCGTGCCTCTTCACCTAAGACAAGGTTTGCAGATACTTTACAGTTCAGGCTAGAATTTCGCATCCTGATGCGCTCGACCTGAAACCTGAAACCTCGCACCTGAAACCTTGCCTAATAGAGAAACATCGGCTTGCCGAGCAGGTGGGTCATATGCGGGCGATACTCTTGAACGTCGTAGAGCTCGCGCACGGCCACGCGCTTGACGCTCTGGGTGGGCATATCCGCCGACACGGTGGTGTAGACGCCGTTTTGGAGAGCAACCATCAGGCCGCTGTGACCGCGCTCAAGCTCCTGAATAGCCAGGTTACCGTAGGAAGTCGCCACCATGCGGTCGAGCGAGTCGGGGGCACCGGCGCGCATCAGGTAGGCCAGTTGCTGGTTCACCACATCAACGCCACTGATCTTCTTGATCGCGTCGCCGACAGCCGAGCCAATGCCGCCAAGCTTCTTATGACCGTAGGCATCCTCCTGGCCGTACTCCACGATCTGTCCGCCGATCATGCTGGCACCCTCGGAGATCACGACCACCGCGTAATTGCTGGGGTTGCTCTTGCGATCCTCCAGCAGCATTCCGGTCAGCCGCTCAATATCGAAGGGAACCTCGCTGATCAGCGCCCGATCCGCGTCGGACAAGTACGCGGCGATCAGGGCTGTCTCGCCGCTGTTGCGCCCGAACAATTCAACCACAGCGATGCGCTCGTGGCTACCGGCGGGCGTGCGCAGGGCGTTGATAAACTCTACGCTGCGGGTAATCGCGGTGCTGAATCCGATACAGTAGTCAGTTCCGAAGACATCATTGTCCATCGTCTTCGGGATGGAAATTACGCGCACACCTTCTTTGAAGAGGCGCACCGCGAACGAGAGCGTATCGTCGCCGCCGATGGGAATAAGGGCGTCAATCTTCAACTTCTCAATGGCACGCAGTACGTGATCGGTGCAGTCAACCGTCTTGTTGTCGCCGAAGGTGTAGTTGCCTGCTAGGAAATCGGGCATGCCATCCTTGCGTACCTTCTGCGGGTTGGTGCGCGACGTATGCAGGTGAGTGCCGCCGTAGCGATCCAGCGTACGGACATCGAGCTTGCTCAGGGGTTCAACCCACTCGCGCTGCTCAGACTCGGGGATATCAATCTGGTAGTTAAGCAACCCCGCCCATCCCCGCCGGATGCCCAGCACGTCCCATCCATTGGTGGCGGCACGGTTGACCACCGCCTTAATACAGGGATTCAGTCCAGGGACATCACCACCACCCGTTAGAATACCGATCCTCATGTGAAAACTCCCCTTCATCAATGTCATCGAGCGACCGACGTGGTCGCCGAGTGTATAGTACCATTCCCTATCATGCCACAACTAGCTAATTTCTGTGGCATTGCCTCCTGCCTCCTGCCTCCTGCCTCCTGCCTCCTGCCTCCTGCCTCCTGCCTCCTACTCCGGCGCGTGGTTAAGGGTTTGCACGACATCACGAAGGGACATCCACCACTGCTCGCGGGGGCGAGCGTGTTCAATGTCCATCATGCGCGGCATATCTTCAATATCGAGCAGTTGTACCTTGCCGCTCTTGTAGCCGATAAATGCTCCGTTGGCCTCGCCCCGACCACCATGCTCAATGAGGAACTCAACGCAGCGCACAGCCAGACGGGTGGCCTGGATGCGGTCGAAGGGCGAGGGATCGCCGCCCTGTTGGAGGTGGCCGAGGATGGCCTGTCGCACCTCGAATAGTTCGCCGCCCTCTTCCTCAAAGAGTGAGCAGATAAAACCGGTGCTGTAGATCGGGTTGGCCTTCTCGTTACGAATCACCAGGCTCACGCGCCGACCCTGCTTGAACCAGTTGTTCATCTCATTCACGTCGTGTTCAAGGTCGTGGAGCGTAATGCCCTCTTCAGGGAGATAGACCCGCTCGGCACCGCTGGAGAGGCCGCTCATGAGGGCCAGGTAGCCGCACTCGCGGCCCATCACCTCGACCACAAAACAGCGGCGCGAGGCGACGGCGCTCTGCTTGATCCGGTCAATCGCCTGAATGATATTGTTGAGGGCGGTGTCGGCACCGATGCTTAGCTCGGAGCCGGGCAAGTTGTTGTCAATCGTTGACGGCAGGCAGATTGTTGGGATGTTGAAGGCCGGGAAGGTATGTCGCTCGCTGTAAAGTTTATGGCACGTCTGGTAGCCCGACCATCCGCCGATCATCAGGATGCCGTCAATACTGTGGCGCTCGATGTTGCGGGCGATCTGGTAGAGATCCGCACCTTGGGGAATCTTGCGGCCAGTGCCCAGTTCGGCACCACCCATGGTGGCCCAGCCACTCACACTCATCCAGTTCATCTCGTGGATGTCGCCGTCAATCAGACCCTGAAAGCCGTTCTGCACGCCGAGCATGGTGTGACCATAATCGAGGCAGAGCCGCACCGCTACACGCACAGCGGTATTCATACCGGGAGCCGGGCCGCCTGAGTGCAAGACCGCCAGGCGCAGGGGGCGCGGGGCGCTGTGATCTTTGGGCGGCTGCGATTTCACCAGGGTTGCGAAGGTGCGCAGAGCCTCGCTAAAACTGCCGCCGCGTAGCTCCATCGCCCGCCCGTAGTTGTGGACGGAAATAGCCTCGGCCACGGCGCGGGTCTCGGCCACGCAGGCCATCAGCGGCACATGGGTGACACGGTTCTCGCGCATGCCGATCAACTGTGGCTCGTGTTCAGGCGTGACGTTGAGCAGTTCAAGCACGGCGGTGTGGCCGAGCAACATGCTCATCCAGCGGTCGAAGGCGCTGGGCGCGCCGCCGCGCTGCACATGGCCAAGAATGGTCACACGGGTATCTTCACCAAGACGATCCTCAAGCAGATTTTTGATCTGGTCGGCGGTAATGGGTTTGCCCTTGCTGTCGCGGGCACCCTCGGCCACCACCACAATACTATCGCGGCGTCCGCTCCTGCGCCCAGCCTGAAGTACCTCACAGACATGACTCTCCCAGTCGTCCATCTCAGGGGGCTGCTCGGGGATGAAGACCCAGTCCGCGCCGCCGGAGATCGCACCCATCAGGGCCAGGTAGCCGCAGTTGCGTCCCATCACCTCGATCACAAAAGTGCGCTGGTGGCTGGCCGCCGTCGAGCTGATCGCGTCGAGAGCCTCGGTAATCCGATGCAGGGCCGTATCCGCACCGATGGTCATATCAGTGCCGCAGAAGTCGTTATCAATCGAGCCGACCATGCCCACGATTCCCAGAAAGGGATGATTCGCGGCGGTAGCGGCGCTGATCCGGCCCTCGGCCACAAGTTCCGCCAGCAGAATGGGCCACTCCTGGCGGAACATATTCGCCCCGGTGAGGCTGCCGTCGCCGCCGATCACCACCAGCCGATTAATGCCAAGGGCCAGCAGGTTGGCGGCAGCCTGACGGCGACCCTCGCGGGTGCGGAACCCGGCGCTGCGGGCGGTACCTATTACTGTGCCACCCCGGTGCAGGATACCGCTCACGTCATCCCAGCCCATGCGCTTGATCAGCGCACCGCCCTCGATCATCCCCTGGTAGCCCTCATAGATCGCGTACACCTCACAGCCACGGCTGATTCCGGTGCGGACGATCGCTCGCACGGCGGGGTTCATCCCCGGCGCGTCCCCGCCACTTGTCAGGACGCCGATGCGCAATGGTTCTTGCGCGGTCATAGAATATCTCCCCAATGTCGTCCCGCCGAAACTCTCCCCATCACTCAGGGAACATCCCGCTAATAGACTCGTGGGTGTAGATCCGCCGGATGGCCTCGGCGAAGAGCGGGGCCACCGAGACCACCTCCATCTTTGGCGAGAGTTGCACCGGCTGAGTCTCAATCGTGTCAGTGAAGAAGAGTTTCTTTAACGGGCTGTTATCAATCTTCTCAATTGAACTAGGCGTAAATACACCGTGGGACACCATTGCGTAGACTTCAACCGCACCGGCCTCGCTCAGTCGGCGGGCAACCTCGGCGAGAGTACCCCCGGAGATCGTGAAGTCATCAACGATCAGAGCCGTCTTACCGGAAACATCACCAATAATCTCCAGCACCTCGGCGTTCTCGCTATGGTCAGGGCGTTCCTTGTTGGCGATAGCCAGGGAGGCTCCCAGATAGGCAGCATAGCGACGGGCCGCCTTAACAAATCCCGCGTCAGGTGAAACGACCACCAGATTGGGCAGGTTCATGCGGTGTATGTGATCGCAGAGTACTGGCAGAGCGTACAGGTTATCCACCGGAATGCGGAAGAAGCCCTGGATCTGCGGCGCGTGCAGATCCATCGTCACCACGCGGTCGGCCCCGGCTGCCTCAATACAGTCAGCGCAGACGCGGGCGCGGATGCTCACCCTGGGTTCGTCCTTCTTATCACCCTTGGCATAGCTAAAGTAAGGAATAACCGCCGTGACCGAGGCGGCGCTGGCTCGGCTCAGGGCGTCCATCCAGAAAAGCAACTCCATAAAACTGTCGTTAGTCGGGAAGACAGTACTCTGAACAACGAACGCCTCGCGACCGCGCACATTTTCAAGTACGCGCACGAACGTATTCCCCTCCGAGAAAATCTTCGTCTCACACTTGCCCGGCAAGGTGTTGAGGTGTTTGCAGATACGCTCGGTGAGGCCACGGCTGCTGCTGCCGGGAAAAATGACCACATCCTCGAATCCCATAGCGATCCTCCGGGTCGGACGGCTTTCCGGCGGCTAGTATAGCACGGAGGGGGAGATTAGGCGGCAGATGACGATACCTTCGCCAAAACTGACTGCGAGCGAAAATGGCTTCTGTAGTACCGTTGGGGTGTTGAAACGCACACAACGAAGAAACCACACAAGCCATGGACGCTATTCTACCATTGCTCTGCTGCCTGTTCGGCACACTCAGGAAGACCACAATTCGGCAGTTGAGCCAGATTGCCCTGGCGATGCTCACGATGACGGGACGGGTGACGATGCGGGGGTTCTCGCGCTGGATAGGAACCGGTAGATTGCAGGCACTACCGCTAAAGGAACGCTGTCACGTTGAACGACACGAGAGTCTTTGCGTCTTTGCGCCTGTGCGTCAAATGTATGGTTATGATGTGACGCAAAGACGCGAAGACGCAAAGAAGACGAAGACAGCGGTTTGAAATAGCCCTGTGGGTAGCCTCTACGCTCTTGCGATATCCTGAGAGTACCTGTATAATCTGCCTACTCGGAAGTATCTAAGATACTTCCGAATTGTTATAATGATTGTATTTCCTCGACGTATGGGGTAGGCGATCATATGGACAGCTTCCATTATACCTTTCCAGCCCTGCGCGGTGTTCAGGCAGGTCGGGAATATTATGTCGCGATGTGTCCGCTCAAGCTGCTGCCGAGGCTCTTCCATTTTGATAGTCAAGAGCTGCCACCGGAGTTTCGGGCACAGCGCGTCCTGAACCGCGCACGAATCCCAGCTATCACCCGATATATTGTCGAGCATCCGCAGGATTACGCCTTCTCGGCGATCACGGCGTCGGTTGATGGCGAGGTGACGTTTGTTCCGTTCGGAGGCGACGGCGCAAAGCACAATATTGGCGAACTGACTGTGCCTCTCTCCGCTACATTTATCGTCAATGACGGCCAGCATCGCCGTGCGGCGATTGAGGAAGCGCTGCGTGAGCAGCCCGAGCTTGGGGATGAAGCTATTGCCGTGGTGTTCTACCTCGATGCTGGGCTGAAGCGGAGCCAGCAGATCTTCGCTGATCTCAACACGCACGCGGTCCGGGCCAGCGCGTCCATTGGTATCCTCTATGACTTTCGTTCGCCACTTGCCCAGGTTGCGCGTCGTGCGGCATCGGTTGTTCCCGCCTTCAAGGGAATGACGGAGATGGAGCGATCCTCCATTGCAAACCGCTCGCTCAAGCTCTTCACCCTGAGCGGGATCTATTACGCGACCGGTGCCCTGCTGCGCAAGAACAGCGACGATGAGATCTCTGCTCAGGAAGAGCAACTTGCGGTTGATTATTGGACAGCCCTCGCTGAGATTATCCCCGAGTGGAATGAGCGGATCATGCGCGCAACGTCGAGCCTTGAGCTTCGCCGCGACTATATCCATTTCCATAGCGTGACTCTCCATGCGCTAGGGATCGCAGGTGCAGACCTGATTGCCACCTATCCCCGGAACTGGCGTGAGCCGCTTGGCCTGCTGCGCACAATGGACTGGCACCGCACAAACCAGATGTGGGAAGGACGGGCAATGGTTGGCGGAAAACTCAGTAAGGCCCGCGCCCAGATCATCCGCACTGCCAGCGTCATTAAGCAACAGCTTGGCCTTCCCCTCTCTCCCGAAGAGTTACGTATGGAGCAGATGCCCGTAGAGTATACGGTTGTGGATGAGGAAGATCTGCGGGAGATGGAGCGATGACAACTCAACCCGTATCGGTCTTTGATCATCGCATGATTGGGAGTATCTATCAGGAGATTCGGGATGTCTATCTCTCCAACAAGATGCCCTGGGTGATCGGTTATAGCGGGGGCAAGGATTCGACATCCTCGCTCCAGATGATCTGGTATGCGCTGCGCGACCTACCGCGTGAGCAGATGACGAAGCCGGTCTATGTTATCGCGACTGACACTTTAGTCGAGACGCCCGTCATTGTTGATCACGTGAACGACAATCTGGGGAAGATCGGCAGGCTGGCCCGTGAGGCGGGACTCCCGCTGACGGTTCATCGGCTGACTCCCCAGATTGTTGATGGCTTCTGGGTGAATCTGATGGGCCGTGGGTACCCCGCTCCGCATAGCCGGTTTCGCTGGTGTACCGAGCGGATGAAGATCAAGCCCGCCGATGCTTTCATTCTCAGTAAGGTTGCGCAGTATGGCGAAGTGGTGCTTGTGCTCGGACAGCGCCACAGCGAGAGTCAGTCCCGCGCCCAGGTGATGGCCGACTATAAGATCACCGGGTATCGGCTTTCGCGCCACTCAACCTTGCCGCGTGCGTATGTTTACACACCGATTGAAGACTTCACGACTGATGATGTGTGGACATACCTACTGAATGTACCCTCGCCCTGGGGCGGCAATAATCGCGATCTGGCCTCGCTCTACCGCAGTGCGCAATCGGGCGAGTGTCCCCTGGTCGTTGATCTCGCAACGCCGTCGTGTGGCAATAGTCGCTTCGGCTGCTGGGTCTGCACCGTGGTCGAGCGCGACCGCTCGATGGAGGCGATGATCGATAACGGCGAGGAGTGGATGGCTCCAATGCTGGAGTTCCGCGATTTCCTTGCGGCCACCCAAGACCCCGAGCGGCGGAAAGAGGTGCGCGACTACCGTCGCCGTGATGGGCTGGTGCATTTCCGCAAGCGTGGCCAGGGTGAACTGCTGATTCGTGGCCCCTACCGGCTTGCGTTTCGTAAAGAGTTGCTCACCCGGCTGCTGACTGTGCAAATGCAGGTGCAACGCGATGGCCCTGATGCTCACTATGAGCTGATTAGCCCCGAAGAGCTGTATGAGATTCGTCGGCTGTGGCGAGTCGAGGCCCATGATTGGGACGACTCGATACCAGCGATGTACCGACAGATCACGGGACAGGATCTTCCCTGGCCGCACGATGATGGCGCGGTCTTTGGCGCATCCGAGCGTGCCCTGCTGGCGCAGATCTGTGCTGAGGAAGAGCTACCGCTCGATCTGATGCTGGCCCTGATTGAGAGCCAGCGCCAGGGAGGAGCCTTGACTGGGCGCACGGTTATCCACGCCCGTATTGACGAAGTCCTCCGCAGCGAGTGGCGTAGTGAGGCCGATGTCGTCGTCGCCGTTGGTGCCCATCACCAGCGCCTTGAGGGCTACCTGCCTACCACAGAGGGTGCGTGACGTGTACTTCACCGAGTTTCGCCTGATTAACTTTGGCCTCTATCCTGGTGAGCATGTTATTGACGTGCAGCCGTCCCTCGAATCGGGCACCACTGACCGGCCTATTATCCTGGTTGGTGGGAAGAACGGTTCCGGGAAGACCACGATTCTTGAGGCTGTGCGACTCTGTCTCTACGGCTCAGCGGCATTAGGGAAGGGTACGAAACGTGCGACCTATGAAGCCTACCTGCTAAGCCGCATCCATCGCCAGCTTGGTGCCCCACTCAGCCTTACGTTTGCCGGTGTGGGTGTCGGGTTTGTCCATACTATCGGCGGCACGCTGCATACCTTTACGCTGCGCCGCATGTGGGAGCGTCGGCGTAGTGGCGTGAGCGAGACGATTCAGATTACCCGCGATGGCACGCTGCTGAACGAGCAGGAGTTGACCTGGTGGGATCAGTTCCTTCACGATTTACTCCCACCGGGCTTGGCTGACCTCTTTTTCTTTGATGGCGAGAAGATCCAGTCCCTCGCCGATGATCCAGACTATCGCATGCTTGGCGAGTCGATTCGCTCGCTCCTCGGTCTCGATCTGCTTGACCGTTTGCGGGGAGATCTCTCGGTCTACCTCGCACGCCAGCGCAAGACGGGCGGTGCAGGACTCGATGATCAGCTTGCTGAACTGCGCACCCGGCGTGATGCTGTAGAGGATGAGTTTAGACAGGCGCATACCGAGCTTGGCCACCTCAATAGTCTGATTGCCCATAAGCAGGCGAAGGTTGAGACGACCGAGCGCCTGCTGGCAAGTGAGGGTGGTGGGGTGGCCGCACAACGCGACGCGCTCAAACAGCGCGCCGAGATCCTTCAGGAAACGATCCGCCGGTATGAGCGAGTCGTCGCGGAGTATGCGAATGGTCTACTTCCCTTTGCGGTCATCCCCCAACTCTCCGGTGCGCTCAAGGCCCGCCTGGAGCTCGATGAGCGAGTAGAGCAGTACATCCAGGTCTCGACGGTGGCGGACTATTTTGTCGAAGAGTTTGCGCACCGCCTGGCATGGGATGATGCGTGGAGTAGAGGGATGCAGCTGAACCCACAGCAACGTAAGAAGCTGGTTGATGGCGTGAACAAGACTGCTCATGCGATCCGTGCGAGCTTGGTAGATGCTGAAGCCGCAACACTGGCAAATGAAACGGTCATCCATCCGCTTGAGAAGGACGAGCGGCGTGAGGTTGTGCGCTGGCTTGACCAGGCAACCGGGCTCTTGCCACAACAGCTTGCGGAGGTTGGGCAATCGCTAGAAACTGCCGTCGCAGAACTGGCGCAGGTGGAGGCGATGCTGCCAACAGTGCCAGCCGACGAGAGTATTCAGCCAATTCTTCGGCAGCTTTCAACCCTTCAGCGTGAGTTGGGCGCACTCGAACTCCAGCAGCAGATGCAGGATGCGGCGGTTCACCAGATCCGGCTCAAGCGGGATGCGCTTGATCGTGAGGAGAAGGCGCTGTTTACGCGGCTGATGCGGGGCGACGACCCAAGCTACCGCGTGCGTCTGGCGAGCCGCGCCCAGCAGGTGTTGGTACGCTATGAGGCGTCCCTTCGTCGCGCAAAGATCACCGAGCTTGAAGTGGCCATTGCGGAATGTTTCGGGCACCTCAGCCGCAAAGGGCAGTACATCAAGCGGGTGGAGATTGACCCCGAGACCTTTGCGACCACACTCTACAACCAGAAGGGCGATGCCCTTCCCCGTGATCAACTCTCGGCAGGCGAAAAGCAGATCTATGCGGTGGCACTGCTCTGGGCGCTCCGGCTCGTCTCTGGGCGCACGCTCCCGATTATTGTGGATACCCCGCTGGGTCGCCTCGACAGCGAGCATCGCCGACGGCTGGTGCAGCACTACTTTCCCCAAGCAAGTCATCAGGTTGTGCTCCTGTCCACCGATACGGAAATTGATGCGACACTCTACGACGATCTGAAGCCAGCCATTGCGCGGGCCTATCAGCTAACCTACCAGCCCACCGAGGCGAGTAGTCGCGTGGAAGAAGGCTACTTCTGGCAGGAGGATGCTGGTGCGGGTATAGAAGTACTCGCTGAGAAGGTTGCCGTATCATGAAACTTGCTCGCATTCGCTTCTGCGAAGAGGCTGATAACCGTCTCCGTCTCCTCAAAGCGCGCACGACCCTGAGCGCCAATCTGCTCTGTCGTATTGGCTTTGGTCTCTCGCTGGCCGAGCCGACGATCCCCAACCCAGCGCAGTACCCTGAAAATAGCTCACGTGAGATCGAGCGTGGGACACTAACGGGTCGCTATGACGCGCTCTTTGTGGCGCTCTTACGTCAGCGCTGCCTGAGCGACGGAATCGCAACCGATGGTGACATCTTTGAAGAGCAGTTTCGGGCACACATGAACCGAGGCGTGCTGCTGATGTACCACCAGGTGAAGTCGCTATCAGATCTGTGCAAGCTCGCTGCTGTGCTACAATAGCACCAGCGTGCGAAAACGATGAACGAAAGCGGGGTTGGTATGACGGCAATTGAGATAATGCGCCGCGCCTTCAACGTACACGACTATGCGCGCATGCGCGAGAGTGGCATCTTAACCGAGGCTGATCATGTCGAGTTACTTGATGGGGACATCCGTGTTATGAGTCCCATTGGCCCACTGCACGCTGCCATTGTGTCAAAGATCGTGAAGTACCTGACGGCCCAACTCGGTGATACGGCCATCGTCAGCCCACAAAATCCGGTGCGTCTGAGCGACTATAGTGAGCCACAGCCCGATCTTGCCGTACTTCAGTATCGCGATGATTTCTATGCCCAGGCTCATCCCACTGCTGACGACATTCTGATTCTGATTGAGGTTGCCGACTCAACGATAGCCTACGACCGGGGCGAGAAGATCCCGCGTTACGCAGCAGCCGGTATCCCCGAAGCGTGGATCGTCGATCTCACGCAGCAGATGATCGAGCAATATACCGCCCCCACCAGAGGTCAGTACACCCGCGTCCTGCGCCTCTTCCCCGGCGATACGATTACATCACCTATCGTATCTGGTCTCACGCTGCCTGTCGGCGCACTGGTTGGATGAGGAAAGGGTTCCTATGTCGCGCATGCCAATCTACATGGATCACCACGCAACCACGCCGGTTGAGCCGCGTGTGCTTGCGGCCATGCTCCCCTACTTCAGCGAGATCTTCGGCAATGCCGCGAGCAAAGATCACGAGTTTGGCTACCAGGCGAGTCATGCCGTTGAGCAGGGCCGCACCCAGGTTGCGGCACTGATCAACGCACGTCCTGATGAGATCATCTTCACCAGCGGGGCCACCGAGTCCGATAACCTGGCGCTCTTCGGCGTAGCTGAGCGCTACGCTGACACAGGCGACCACATCATCACCTGTGTCACTGAACATAAGGCGATACTCGACGCCGCAAAGCATCTGGAGGCGCAGGGCAAGCGCGTAACCTACCTGCGGGTCAATCAGTATGGACAGATCGATCTAGATGAGCTACGGGCGGCAATCACCCCGCAAACCGTGCTGATCTCAATCATGGCCGCTAACAATGAGATCGGCACGCTGGCACCACTCGCAGAGATTGGCCGCATTGCCCGCGAGCACGGCGTACTCTTCCACACCGATGCGACCCAAGCGGCTGGCTCTATTCCGCTCGATGTGCAGAAGATGCAGATTGACCTGCTCTCGCTCTCCGCCCACAAGATGTACGGCCCCAAGGGTATCGGCGCGCTCTACGTGCGGCGCAGTAACCCGCGTGTGCGCCTGGCACCGCTGCTCTATGGCGGTGGACACGAACGAGGGATGCGCTCGGGGACGCTGAATGTGCCAGGGATTGTCGGCTTTGGGGTAGCAGCGGAGATTGCACGGCGCGAAATGAAGGATCAGGCAGCGCAATTGCATGCATGGACTGAGCAACTCTTTGCAGGTTTGCAGCAGCACATCACAGGGATTGCGCTCAACGGCCACCCGACCGAGCGACTACCGCACAACCTGAATGTCTACATCCCTGGCGTCGAGAGCCGCGCCTTTATTGCTGGCCTGAAGGATCTCGCCGTCGCTACTGGCTCAGCTTGCACCAGCGCATCGGTCGAACCGTCACATGTTATTATGGCGTTGGGGTTTGGGGAAGAACGGGCGCATGGTTCATTACGATTTGGGCTGGGGCGCTCAAACGATGTAGCCCAAACCGAACAAGCCATTAAACTCGTTTCGAGTCGATCTATAAAATTACGCTCGTTACTCAGAGATTGATGGTATTTTTAAGTCCTCACTCCACCTTTTTCTGAGTTTTACATTTTGCGCTAGTGTTTCAAGATCACTCTTAATAAGGTTACGCACATTAGCATTATCTTGTATCTTGATAGACCATGGCGTTTCCCAAAAAATCTGTGGAACAAGCCTTAAAATTCCTATAACCTGACGCTCAACAGCGTCTGGAAAAAATATATCGACTATGCCAAGCTCCCAGATGACTTTAAGTCGATCCATAATGAACTCGTTAATCGCATTAATATTTACCTTGGTCATAAATGAGTTCTCTTGCGCCCAAAGTTCTGAGTAGTTATTGCGAACTGCTCTCCAGACTGCCAAAAACACCTCCAAGAGAGAGTCTTCATCATCACTCATGAATTCGAATAAAATTTTCATGTAGCGAATTGCCTGTTCTATAGCAGAAACAGGTATTAACTTCACACCCTTTTTATTGTATGGCCAGTCAATCAAATTCTGGAATGGGCTTGCATCCAGATCATTAACATCCCTTAGAACAGGTGACATGTTTCCATAGGTAACTCCAGCCTTAAGCAAACGGAATTGCAGTTGCTCTTCGTCGTCTAAATGCGCTATTATCGCCTTTACATTGTCTGTTGGCACACGAACGGCCTTGTTATTAATCACTATAAACTGAAAGGCTTGTTCCTGTACACTAGCATCGACGATACAAACAACTAATACAGGAATATCTTCGCCCAAAAACTCCGAAATTCCGTATAGTCGATGCTGCCCGTCAACAATTAGTGCTGGCCTTAGATGTTCTGGATCTTCAGGGTTAAAGTCAAATTCAAGTACACCCCAATCCATTTGCTCCTCACAACCATTGTATAAATTATAGCCATCAAAGCATTGTTTGAACCGATCTCCTAAAGATGTGAATACTGCCCCACCGGGTTCAAAAGCCAAAAGAATATTGTTGGGGATAGTGTTTATAGGTTCGGATTGCAGAAATCGAGTAATTGCTCTACTTCGTGTTGTTCGGAGTAATCTCTGAGTTCCTTCCGGCAAATTTTCAACACGTTTAATACCAACCCATTGCTTAATGTCATGCGCCCGAGCAAAGAAGACGAAAAAACTAGGAGTATTTGTGTCTATGCGCTGACGTACGCGATACCCAAAATACCTTCGAGAAGACATAAATTCATCCCCTGTAAATCTCAGCTATTATCACGAACGAGAGAATTGATCTGAGCAAGATGCTCATCACAATACGCGTCCATGTTCAAGAAATGCCAGTTGTCATTAATATTACGCCTAGCAAAACCCAGTGTACCTTCCGAAGCTGGCTTACCACACAGGATACACGAATAGCCACTTTTTGTCCAAACAGCGATCTTATGTTGTCGGGTTAATTTTTTGTTAAAATCCTCACTACCTTCTTCGTCAACTAAGCATATTTCTTCATAATGAAAATCGCTGGATTCCATATAATTATGCTTGTTATCTGAGCATTTTTTGCAGGAAACTCTTAGATTTGTTTCATGACGATCACCTCCCATAGAGTTAGGCCAAACATGCTCAATTATTGCGGCAAGATACTCGTCTCTTAAGGAAAAATCCATGTCACAGCCACATATGTAACATTTTAGACCATCCTTTTGGGCAATGGTTCGCATACGTTGTTTTGTTTTTACAGGAACCTTTCTAGATCTCGCGGAGAGACACTCCAAAAGCATTGCCAGTATTTTTTCACGCTGATCCGACGGCAATCTCGTTTGTTCTATCAAATAGTCTCTGATTTTTTGTATATAAAAACCATCTGGATATCCTTCGTTGTTGTATTTTCGCTTAATATATTCAGCGGCAGTAATTAATCTCCTAGTTAGATAGCTCACAAGGCTTGAATGTGCCAATAAAGCCAATTCTCCATTTGCAAGAACAGCTTCATCCATTCTGGAGAAAACCGAATTCTCCGTTGTTGGGTCGTAAGCAAAAATAGACCCGAGCAAATCCCGCAGCTTTTCTCCTGGGTTTCGGAAAACTAGTTCCTCAGTCATATGTAGAGGTACCTTCCCTAAGCAATATTAAGCAAAGATACCAAATTCCACAACGGCCTCCCCGCCTGCTCCACAAGACCAGATTTTACCTCATGAATGCCGACTTGTGCAAACTCCTCGGCAATCGTCAGCACCTCGCCCTGGCGCATCAGTACCTCCACATCGCCAGTGGTGGCGATGGCGATGGCTTTCAGGAGGTGATAATCGAGGTCAGTGAAGACCTCCTTGCGGATGGTGTGCTTGGAGTGGGATGGGGCGGAGCGTCGGGTACCGCGTTGAAAACCAAGGGCCACGGCGAGCATAAACACATCTTTGTGCGTGCGAAAAGGTGCCTGCTCGACATTGGAGCCATCGGTCAACTCGCGGTAAATGTCAATGACCGCCTCATCAATGATAACACGGTCGCTGCGGGATGCACTGCCTTCGCTCATACCCCTTCCTCCTCAATGGTTGTGCAGCTTGTACGCGGGTCAAAGCTCAGGCGATACTCGAAGCCAATCTTTTCCTCTAAATTGCTGCGGGCCTGATCGCGTAGCTCCTCATCGGTAACAAAGAGTACAAGCTGGTCGGCGAGGGCTGGCAGATGGAGGGTAATGCTGTTGCGATGATGTGAGGAGAGCCGACCGAAGGGCGTATCCATCACTAGCGGAGCCTCCTCTTCACTCACTCGCGACATTGCGGTGATGAAGGAGAGACTCAGCACCTGGCGCTCACCAGCCGAAAGATCGGGGCGTGCTGGCGTGCCGTAGCGATCAATTACTTCAAGATGATAGTCCGTACCCAGGCGCACATCCTCAAAGTGATCGCCCTTCCATGCCAGCAACTTGAAGATCTCTTTCGTTTTCGCTTCAATCTTCAGGCGCATATCATCGGCGAATCGCTCGTACATCTCACCAATCGCGTTTGCCGAACGCCGGGTCAGATCAACCTTCGTCTGAAGCAAATTCGCCCGTTGCTCTTCCGTTTTCGCCCGTGCGATCTCCTTTTCGAGCTGATTGATCTCCTTGGTTAGTTTTTCCAGGTGTACATTAATCCCGCCGATTTTCAGGTTCGCACTATCAATATCAGCAGCGAACTCCTGGCGCTGGCGCTCTAGCCGACTAATCTCCTCAATCGGGGATTTGGTCAACTGGTGCCGAATATCGCTTAGCTCGGCCTCTAGCTGGTTGATAGCGCCAACGAGCTCAGTACGTCGGCGCATTGCGGTATCAATGTCCTGGCGCTGCCGCCCTACCCGCTCGGCAAAGGGCTGGAGCTTGGCACTGGTATCGAGTACATCATCTTCGAGCGATCCAGGCAGGCTGTGCTGAAGCAGGTTGAGGAGTCGCTGGTGTTCCGTGCTACCGTCAGTGAGTGCGCGACCGCAGATACAGCGCATCTGGGAGAGGAGATCTTGTACAAACTGCTGGCGGATGCTACTCGGAATCTCGCCGCGTTGGCGTTTCTCATCAAGGATTTGCAGCGCCCGGTCAACTGCTGGCTGTGCAATCGCGAAGTAGCTCGTAACTGCCAGATCGCGAATCTGTCCAATCAGTGATTCAAGCTCGCCGCGACGTTCACGAAGTGCCTGCTCGATCTGATCGCGCTGGGACTGGAGTTCACGGGCGTTCTGCGACTCGCGGAGAGTTGTATCAATATCAACAATTTTGCGACGGGCCGACTCAATCGAGCGCATATGCTCGATTTTTTGCACCTCATCAGATGTACGCTCTTCGCGAGCCTTGACTTCGCGGTCAAGCAACTGAGCTAACTCACCGCTCGAAACTTTACGCAGTTCGCGGCTGTACTCGTCTGCATTTGTCTCAAGATGGCGCTTCGCTCGCTCCAGAATCTCCAGCTTGAGGACAAGGTAGATCGCGTCCTTGACATCTTTACGCGATTCGGGTTTGGCAAACTCATCAATCTTCTCGCCATCAAACAAGAAATAGGTGCGGACGTTTGGCGGGAGCATGGCATTGATAGTCAGGATGGGATTTTTAATGGTCTCTGTTTGTCCATCGCTGCGTGTCCGCATCAGCGTGAAGTGGTCGGTAGAATCGAGAACCACACTCGCGCCATCCTGACGAGTACCCCGTAGGTTGCGACGCGCCATATAGCGTTCGCCCTCATGCAGAAAATGTAACTCGACAGAAGTTACCAAGCGATCTCCACGTACAGCCCGGCTGATAAGTTCCTTGCTGACAAGTTCGCCAACATTCTCGACGATTTTTGTATTATCAACTGCCCGACCATAGAGGCACCAGTTGATCGCCAGAAAGAGCGATGTCTTTCCCGCACCATTCACTCCATGAATGATCGTGACATTGCGTTGGGGATCGCGTGCAAAGGTAAGTCGCTGCTTGCCGAAGTATTGGCGGAAATTTTCGAGGACAATCCGGTCAAGCTTCATGAGGTTATGCTCGTGATATGCGGGGCTTCTTCGTGATGCCGAGCTCTTGCTTTGCTACGTCCTCAACAATATCATCAATTTGCTCTTTGAGGCGAGGGCGATCCATCGTAATGTATGCCTGCTCAAGTTGGAGTACTTGGTCAATAATTGTCTGGATTGCTGGCTCATACCCGCTAAACAGGTTGCGTAGACGTTCGTGATGCATGCTGGCTCCCTAAAAGTCCATAACCCCATACTGACGGGCAATAGTCCACACGGCATCAAGTGCCGGATGCTTATTCAAGGCGGGGCCAGCGAATTCTTTGATCCGCTGAAGCTCACGCCGCATAATGCTTCGCTCGATATCGAAGGCGACTGTGCTATGACCACTGATGGTCGTTGCGGGTATCGCCACCAGATCATGCAATACCGCAAACTGCTTTCCTGGTGACTGGCGAAGCACACGACCACGCCGCTGGATAAACTCGCGTGGGTTGCCGCTACTCGCAAGGAAGTATGCGGTCTGCGTCGTAGGTACGTCAACTCCTTCATCGAGACATTTCATAGCCACTAAGCCTTGAAGTTGACCACTTGCAAACTCCGATAAAAGCCGCTGCCGAGTACGGGGATCTTCCTCGGCAGTGAATCGGTGAACGCGCACGCCCTTCTCGATACCGATCAGACGTAAAACCGCGTCGATCTGCCCAGGTGCGCAGTAGAAGAGGGCGTGAGCAACCTCATCGGGGTTGGTCATCAGTCGCGCCAGTTCAGTCAGCTTATTCTCGGCATTGTTCAGCAGATCGGCCCGCTTGATGAGCAGCATACGCAGGGCTTCTTGCGCATCCGTGTCGTTACGATGAGCTAGGCGTGCAATCTTTGCCGATAGCTCAGCGTAGCGATCCATCTCCTCATCGGTCAGTTCTACCCGATGAGGGTAGTAGTAATAGTTCGTCAGGCTCACCCCAATCGCCTGCTCTAGGGTGAAGGAAAAGACGGTCTCTCCAAAGTAGTCACGTAGCGCCAGGGTACCCGCATCATCAAACCAGCGGTCAGGCGTAGCCGAGAGCGCCAACCGAAACGGCACATGCTCAGGGTAGCTCTGGCGCTGTTGCTCTGCTCCAAGGTGATGTGCCTCATCCGCGATTAGCAATGATGCGCCCTGAAGCCGAGCAATCGTATGCTGAAAATCATCACGAGCAAAGGTGCTATGGGTGACGATCACCGAGATACAGCGCCGATAGCCGCCATTGTACTCTATGATCTGCTGATTGAGTGGGTTGAGCCAACGCGCCTTGCTTTGATAGGCCAGGATCGGCTCATAACCAAAGGCCCGCGCCTCCTCAGCCCACTGATCGACAAGATGCTGATACGGCACCGCGATGATAAATGCAAGCTGACCCTCGCGCTCGTAGAGACGGGCCGATGCAGCCAGAGAGGTGATCGTCTTCCCTGTTCCGGTCGCCATCTCCAGCAACCCGCAGCAGCCGTGGGCAAACCAAGCGTCAATCGCGTCAACCTGATAGTCACGCAGCGTCACGACAGATGGCGTGATGGGGCGAGGCTCTCGGTAGCTTGATCGCGCATCCTGAAGCTTCTTGAGTTGAATCCACTCTGGTTCAGGGTAAGGCCGTGCATCTTCGCGCAAACGCACAATCTGCTCGCGCAGCGCAGCAGGAAGATCGAAGGCGCGCACATTCGGGTCGTGGTTATTCCAGAGTCGCTCAAATCGCTCAGCATCAGCGCGCACCAGAGGAGCAAAAGCTGGCTCCCAGGAGCAAAAAATCTTGATCGACTCGTAGTTGCGCATCCCCTGCACACTATCGTTATACGATCCATTGAAGCCGACTTGGTCGCCCTCTGCGTCGGTAAACACGCCGAACTTATCGTGAAAGTCGCCGCGCTCCAACTTGTTACGCGGAAGGGCGAGCTTGAAGGTCAACACCTCATCGGCGACCATCCATGCCAGGGCGCTACGTGTCGCACGATCCAGGGTGTCACCAAGCGATAGGATGGTATGCTCCAGTGCTTGACGAAGCACGGTATCATCGCGAGCCGCATCGCCAAGGAGCAGCGCCTCCCAGTCAGCAGGGTCAAGGATCGGACTCGTCACCCACCGCGCACGGCCTCCATTGGCGGCAAATGCCACCATACCCTGCGCATTAATGCGAAGCCACGAAGAGGAGAAGAAGCCGACACCACGGTCGTAACGGCGGGCGCAGGTGAGGACGGGCTCAAAGAAACCTCGCACCAGATTGTGGCTGGAGGTATCCATAAACGCAGGTAGTACCAGAGAACGGAGAGATGGCATTGATGCGCTACGTGTGAACCATAGGTAGTATCGAGACCTGCTGCTCTAAGCCCAATACTTTTCGAATAAGGCCATGCCTCGCCGACCACGAATAGGGCGCGAATAGACGAATAGCCCGGTGCAGAGCCCTATTAGCGTATTCGCGCCCTATTCGTGGTCGGCATCTGACGGCTTATCTGAAAGGTATTGACTCTAAGCCCGCAGTATAACACTTGGATCAAGATTGTGTCATTTCTGGAGCAATAAAAAACCACAACACCCACCGGGACACACCGCTTCGCTCAGCGTGACAGATCACCTGCAAGGGAATAATGGGACATGGAAATTTTTAAATATCCCGGCGTCACATGTCATGCTGAGCGCAGCGAAGCATCTTTCCCGGCCTCCTGATAGACCCTTCGCTTCGCTCAGGGTGACATGGTACTCGCGATGGGACGATTAAAATTTTTTGCTTCCCTAATTAAAAAATCCGCTTCCCTTAGCATTCATCCTGGGTCAAGCTCATCTGATGTTACGGGCCTAATGCTCAACATGGGGACGTGCATGCAATGCATGGGGACGTGCATGCAATGCATGGGGACGTGCATGCAATGCATGGGGACGTGCATGCAATGCATGGGGACGTGCATGCAATGCATGCGGGCGTGATTGCCTTGCATGCGGGCGTGATTAGTATGTACGCCGCAACGATCAGCTTGTGCGCCGCAACCATTGTCTTGCATGCGGGCATGATTGCATTGTATGCGGGCGTGATTGCATTGTATGCGGGCGTGCATCCTCGACTTACGGGCGCACATCCTCGACTCACCGGCGTGCATCCTCGACTTACGGGCGCACATCCTCGACTTACCATACGTTTAAGATTAATACGCAGTAGAGCAGAAGTAACGCTGTGACGTCAGATCCAATACCCATGTCACCCTGAGCGACGCGAAGGGTCTATCAGCGGGTCGGGAAAGATGCTTCGCTACGCTCAGCATGACATGACCGCGTTACTTCTGCGGTATTGCATCAATACCTTTTACATAAGCCGTCAGATGCCTTTTGTGGCGTATCGTCGCCCCTACTCCATCGGTACCAGTCGCTTGCGTAGCGCATAAATTGCCACCTGGGTACGATCAGCGAGATGGAGTTTTGAGAGGATATTTGAGAGGTGCGACTTACATGTTTTCTCTGAGATGATCAGATTTTCGGCGATTTCCTTGTTCGACATGCCCTTGGCGACGAGGCGCAACACGTCCATCTCGCGGGGGGTGAGCTGATCAACGGGAGCCTCGGAGGAACGTGGCGCACTGAACTCCTGCATGAGCTTGGCGGCCACCTCAGGGTGGAGTACCGCTTCGTTGCGCTGGGCGGCGCGGATGGCGTGGGCCAAATCCTCGGGAGAAATGTCCTTGAGCAGATACGAGATCGCACCGGCCTTGATCGCCGGAAAGACCTTGTTGTCGTCGCTAAAGCTGGTCAGCACGATGACCTTGCTGTTCGGGCTGACGGTCTTGAGTTGGCGGGTGGTTTCAACTCCGTCCATACCGGGCATCACCAGATCCATCAGCACCACGTCGGGCAAGAGGTCGCGGGCCAATTGCACGCCCTCGGTGCCATTGCCCGCCTCGCCCACCACCTCAATGTCGTCCTGTAGCTCCAGAAAGTCGCGCAGACCCTGACGCACTACCCGGTGGTCATCAATCAGCAGCACGCTAATCGCTTCCATGTGGATCCCCCCTTCACGTCATCACACGCGGAACAGTGACTGTTACGTCGGTACCGCCACCGATCCGTGATCGTAGCTCCATTGTGCCACCAATCTCGGCGGCTCGCTCGCGCATACTGATCATACCCAGGTGGCGGCCCTGTCCCGAGGGCGTGGCATCGGGATCGAATCCCTGCCCATCGTCAGTCACCCGCAGCAGCACCTGCTCGGCACCAAACTCCAGCGACACCGTCACAGTGCGAGCGTCGGCATGCTTGACCACGTTGTTCAGCGACTCCTGCACAATGCGGAAGAGTGGCTGTTCTAACCCACGGGCCATGCGGTCGTCACCGACAACACTCAGCGCAATGGATATTCCCTCACGGCGCGAGAGCGCCTGGGCGTGCTGCTGAAGCGCCGCCACCAGCCCTTGGTCGCGTAGTGCGGGCGGACGTAGCTGGAAGATCAGGGCGCGCATTTCGGCCAGGGCGGCGGTGGCTGTCTCCTGGAGCCGATCTAACTGGGCGGCGGCCCGCTGCGGGTTCTTCTCCATCTGGGCGCGAGCCGCTGGCGCGGTGAGAGTCATGCTAAAAAGCTGCTGTGAGACGCTATCGTGCAACTCACGAGCCAGCCGGTTGCGCTCCTCGAGTACGGCGGCGGCCTGGGCACGCCGGTAGAGCCGGGCGTTCTCCAACGCACCGGCCAGCACATCGGCTACTGTCTCCAGAATAGCCATATCCTCGTCGCTGAAACCGGCTGGCTGTGGCGACTCAAGGTTGAGCAGGCCGAGGGTGCGCCCGCTGGCAACAATCGGTACGCACAGCTCCGCACGCGTCTCACTGCGCTCCGTCACCGCAAAGTAGTCCGGCTCGACGCGCACATTATCGACTCGCAACGTCTTCCCGCTGCGGGCGGATTGGCCGATCAACCCGATGTTTATGTGCTGACGGTAGCCGACATTCATTGAGGGTAGTGTGCCGAAAGAGGCAGCCAGCACCAGTTCGTTTGTTTCGTCATCCACCAAAAAGAGATCAACCTGATCATAGCCGAAGCCGCTGCCGATCTGTTTGACCACTTCGGGAAGGCTATACTCTTGCTCCAGACTGGCACTAGCGGTACGAGCAATGGTATTGAGTACAGCGAGTTGATCGGCGCGGCGCTGCACCTGGGCGGCCAGTCGCTGCGATTGCTGGTAGAGTCGGGCGCTGGTGATCGGCCCACCCACCTGAGCGGCAATCGCCTCCAGAAGATCCACATCCTCATAGGTGAACGCGCCCGACTGCGGCTTGCCCACGTTCAGCGTGCCGATCACCCAACCACCACTGCGCAGGGGCACAGTGATGCACGAGCGATAGGTGGAGACAATCGGCGCAAAGGCCGCATCGTCGCCCGGTTCATTGGCGAAGAACGAGCGGCCATGTTGAGCTACCCAGCCGACCATGCCTTGTCCAAGGCGAAAGCGGGTACCGAGCAGCGCCGACTCAGTGGGCGAGACAGCGACGACTGCCAGTGTCCCGTCGTCCTCAAGCAGGCAGAGCGAGCCACTGCTAAAGGCGGTATCGAGACGCTCAACCGTCCGGCTCAGAATATCGGTCAGGTTAAGGGTGGCGCTAACATCGCGGCCAAGCTCGGCGAGCAGTTGCTCTTTGGCCAGCAGGCGGGCACTGCGTTCGGCGAGGCGCACATTCTCCACCGCTAGGGCCGCCTGACGAGCGATGGCCTCGATCACCTGGGCGGCAGTTGGGTCGAGGGCGGTGGATGCCGAGAGCGCAATGTAAATCACGCCGATCAGCCGGTCGCCGCGCCCACGCAGAGGCACCAGCAGGGTTGGCGCGTTGGGAGGGGTGGCAGCAGCATCTGCCGCGTTGGGAGATTCCCCGTTGGCGGGAATGAGATACGAGTCACTCACCCGTAGCTCGGGGCGCAGCAGGGTTGGGTAGATGCTCGGTAGCACCGGCTCGGCCCGCAGGCGCGATTCAATCTCGCAAGAAATTCCGGCGAAGGCCGCCGCCTTAAAGGCATCGCTGTCAATATCGCGCAGGCGCACATACACCTGGGTACTCGCCACCACGCGGCTCAGCGTCTCGGCCACCTCGTGGAGCAGACTCTCGGGTGTGTTGTCGGCGCGGATCTGACTACCCAGCGCGAGCAGATCACCCAGCGGTAGTTGGCGCACCCCATCGGGCACATTACTCATCACGCCTCACCATTAGTGTTGCTCATCCGCCCACTGCAAGATCGCCGCCAAGCCGGTGGGTGCAAGATCATGGTAGTGGCGCAGAATCGTCACGATTTCGGGCGGGCTGCCGACGGCGGCAGCCATCTGCGCACCGCGCCAGGCATGTTCAGCGTAGATGCGAACTGGTCGCAGCGGGCCGCGCCCACTGGCGGCGGCAGCGTGGTAGAGCGGCGGTATCCGTCT
>CAIXLU010000298.1 GCA_903920315.1 uncultured Oscillochloris sp. | reverse complement strand
TTCGGCCACATGGTGTGTTGCAACGGCAAGCGCTGATCCGACGCCCGGCCATCGGCCAGATCAAACCCCGTCCATGTCCCGTGCAACAGGTCGATCTGAAGGCCACATTTCAGCGCGGCCGCGGTATTCGTCGTGGTACTCCCGCCACAGCCTTCCCACAGATCCGCCAAGCTGTCTGGCAACACAATGGTGGTACTGTCATGCACCCGCACCTCCGTAAATCGCTGCAAAATCGGAATAGCCACGGGGTCAGCGGCAATGAGGTGCTGCACACTGAGAAGCAATACTTCGCGCACGAGTTGCGCCGTCGCCAGGGTAAAACGCTGATCAATGGCCTGCGGACTGACATCGACGCCGACCCGTGCGGCACATGGGGCCAACTGCTCCACGCGGGCATCGGGATGGGCCAACCAGCCAAAGACAAGGGTTTGGATGAGCGTACTCGCCGTGAACTTTGCCCGGTCAGGACTGAAGGGCACCATCTGCGGCTTCGGCAATGGTGGTCAAGGTCGTTTGTATCGCCTGGCTAACCTGTGCTATCGTGGTCATGGGGAGCTTCCTGATGATCGGCGGTTGTGATACCTCTATCATCCCAGAAGGCTCCCCATGTGTCATTTTTTAAGCTTGATGCGCATGGGGTCGCTTCATGCGATCCCCGGATCGGATCATGCGACTCTGCCGTCGTATCGTGCGATCCCCGGATCGGATCATGCGACTCTGCCGTCGCATCATCGTCCGCATCAGGGGAGTCGTGCGATCTTGATGTCGCATCATCGCGGCCATCGGTCGCCTGCGCGGCATCCTGATGCGATCCCGGGATCGAGTCTTACGATCCTGACGTCGCATCGTCGGTCACGCCAGGGATACGGCGCAGCAGGGTCTGCACATCGGCCAGGGTGGCCTTGCCGGAGTTGAGCAGCGCCCGCAGCTCGGTCAGGACGGCCGTGTCAGGGGCGCTGCGGGCGCTGGTGCGCAGATGGTAGCGGCGGCTGGTCTCCTCGCGCCGCGTCCACACCAGCCAGCCGGCGGCCTCCAGCTCGGTGAGCCAGCGCTCGATGCTACGCCGGGGGCCGGCTGCCAGATCTTCGTGCGCGCGTCGGTCGGCTGGTCTCTGGCCTTCTCGGGAACGAACGAGCCCATCAGCTCCTGCATGAGATCCATCGTCGGCGGCTCGCGCAGGAACCAGAGCCGGTGGAGCACGCACCAGAGCCGGAAAGCCGGGTGCGTCACCTATCGAAGGCTCTTCGGCAAAGCTTGGCGGCGAGTGTCGAAGGGCTTTTCGATTCAGGTGAAACCCCGGCGGACCTGGGATTACGGTGGCATCAGGCGCTCCTTGTGCTTCCAGAAACAGCAACGACCGGGAGGAACCAACGGCGCAGCGTACATCAGCACAGGGCGACAGTGCGCCCGGTGCGATCAGATGAACTGGAGGAACCTACCGGTCGATGGGGTGGAAGGCAGGAGCGCCGACGTGAAGGGCGAGGAGCAGGCTGAGGCCGATCAGGGGCAGCGAGCGGAACGAGTCAACCCGCCGGCAGCCGCAGCGGCGTGTAGCGGCGGCCCAGCGGGCGCGGGCGGGGGCAACACTGGAGGACATCGCAAACCACATGCTCCATCGCCCAGAACAGACGTGTGGCCTGTAGCCGGTCGAGCGCATCGCACGCTCGCGCATCAGGATGCGGAATTTCGCAAGTAGGCAAGCCTACGAGGGTGTACCGTTTTCGTTCGAAAAAACTTCCTTGTGCTCTCGCTATTTTTTAGTTGTAAAATAACTAGAATTTTCGCATGAATAGCTCGGAGTAATGATGGCTGAGGAAGTGCGAAATAACGACGCCGGGGTTAATCTAGTTGAGCTGCGAGAGACTCTTGTCAGTCGTTTTAGCGAGAGCGATCTCCGCAATCTTGCCTTCGACTTAGACATAGAGTACAACGACCTACCAGGCGATGGAAGAGCTGATAAGGCGAGAGAGACTATTGCAAATTGCCGGCGACAGAGCCGCATCCCAGAGCTATTGCTTGTATGTGCTCGTCTGCGGTCGGATGTTAGCTTACCACGATCTCCTCAGAAGCCAGCCCCCGAGTCTGCTCCAGATGCGTCAGATGCTCCCTTCAAACCAATACATCAGCTCCGCACCCCTGTTAAGGACTTCATTGGTCGTGCTGCTGAGATCAACGAGTTGGTGCACATGCTCGGCGTCGCCGCCTCGGGTACGGTTGGCGCAACTGCAATTATCTGTGGGCCGAGCGGGTTGGGGAAGAGCCGACCAGCGACACATAGGAAACGAACGTGCCAAAGTGAGAAACGAACCCTGCGCACACACATCTGGGTGCGACATACAAAGTGGCGACCCGGGAGGGATTTGAACCCCCGACACCTAGTTCCGAAGACTAGTGCTCTATCCACTGAGCTACCGGGCCATATCCGCGCATAGGATAGCATAGCCCAGTCCCTTTTGCAACAGAGGTCAGGGGTCAGGGGTCAGGGGTCAGTTCGTAGTACTTCCAGGCCGGAATTTGGCATCCTGATGCGCTCAAACTGCGTTTTGCTGTGTTTTGTCGCGTTCGCTGATGTTGCGACATCCATACGAGTGTGCTACAATGATAATATCATGGCGTCGCCGTGGTGTTGCACCTGCACAAATCATTGGCGGTTCTGCCACAAACCGCACGGGTGGCAGGTAAAATGATGACTGTTGCGTACTAATGTTCCCATTATGTCCAACACCGCTATCCAGCCGAAGGTGGAGTGCCGCGCTACGCCGCTAACCCGCCGAAGGTGGCCGCTCATGCGCCGCTACGCCCCATCGGCCATCCTCTTTATCGCTCTACTCGGCGCACTTCAACTGGCCCTGCCAGCCCTCGGCGTACCATCCTACCTCGTGCCCACACCGGCGCGTGTGCTGGCTCGTTTGCTCGATCCGTCGAGTGGACTGTTCGGTCACCTTGCCGTCACCGCTACCGCCGGTATCAGCGGGCTGTTGATCGGCTCCGTGGCCGGCGTGGTTCTGGCTGGATTCTTCGTTGCCGTCCGGCCTGCCGAGCGCGCCCTCTATCCCTGGGTGATCGTCTCGCAAACCCTGCCGGTCGCCGCGTTGGCCCCCTTGCTCACCATCTGGCTTGGCAACGGTATCGCCCCGCGTATCGCCATGGCCGCTCTCTTCGCTTTCTTTCCGGTACTGGTCAATACCGCCCAGGGGTTGCGCCGCATCAATGCCGAGCAGCTCGATCTACTGCGTGCGTGGGGTGCTTCGCCATCCCAGATCTTCCGCCTGCTCCGCGCCCCTGCCTGTCTTCCCACCCTCTTCGCCAGCCTCAAGATCGCCTCAACCCTCGCCGTTGTTGGCACCGTTGTTGGTGAACTGGCTGGATCGAGCAGCGGACTTGGCTATGTGATCAGCATCGCCACCTACCACCTGCGAACCGACCAGGTTTTTGCCGCGATTACGCTTGCCTCTAGCCTGAGCCTCACGCTCTATGTGGGCATCGTCGCCGTCGAGCGCAGGGTGGTCTTCTGGCAACATGATCGGTGACGGCGTGGGGGCTAGTACAGATCCCAGGTGTTGTTCGGTCAGCATCAGGACGCGCAACGCCAGACACAGATTCACGTACGAACCGCCTGATATCTAGCACCTAACACTTCGCCCTATTCGCCGCAGTTTACACCCTTGCCCGCGTAGTACTGGCTAACAGAGCTATTGTCCAGGATGGTATCGAGATTCACCCGTGACGCAAGGATAGCCAGATCCTTGAGCAACTTCGCCTCGGATTCCCAGGCAACCCGGCTATTATATCCTGGGCATGGCTTTCCCGTACCGTAGGTGATCAACTTAATCGTCTCATTGGCCTCGAAGGTGAGTTGGTCTTTACTAAGATCTGGGTTATAGGCAACAATCAGATCAACCGTCTCCCTGGGGTTACTGATAGCATACGCCCAGCCGCGCAGGGTGGCGGAGACAAAGGCGTGTACGGTGTTGGGGTTTTCGCGAGCAAACGTCGCGCTCGTGAAGAGGACGTCGCCCATGAGCTGAACACCGTAGTCGCGGGCAAAGATGAGCCTGATGTTGGCACCCTCGCGACGAGCGGTATTGGGCTGGTCGGTGGCGTAGACCGGCCAGATGTCGGCGCGGCGCTGCAGGAAGGGAGCGAGGCTAAAGTCGCCGGGGATCTCGGTAATGCCCTTCCGATCTACCCCAGTGGCGGCCAGCAGCGCCAGATACTCCGTCTCTACGTTATCGCCATAGAACATGCCGATGGTGTGGCCGGGGAAGTCCTGCGGCCCTTGAATGTTCGAGTCGCTATGCACCATAAAGGCCACCGGGCTGGTCTGGAACCAGGTAGCCAAGGCAATAACATCAATATCCTGCTCACGCGACGTGAGGATGGTATCGGCTCCGGTGCTGCCGAAAGTATCCTTGCCACTGGCAACCAGGGGCAGAGGCACCAAATCCGGCCCGCCAGGGTTGAGGGTTACATCCAGACCAACCTCCTGGTAATAGCCCTTGAGCTTGGCGACAATGTAGCCAGCGAACTGGTATTGGGGGAACCACTGGAGACGCATGGAGATCTGGCGCACCTCGGGGGTGCCCTGCGTGGCGGTGGCGGAGGGCTTCGTGCAGCCAACGATAGTGAGGGTCAGGGTGATCATCAGGAGCAGGAGATGGATGCGGCGCATAGAGGTTCTTTCCGTTTGACTCAACAACGTGGAGATAGGGCGATGTCGTTGATTCTACATTAAGCGTACACTGTCCCGATGAAAAAAGTTTACACATCTACATTTCTCAACCCATTGTAATGGTGCGGCGGGCCACCCTTACGGAAATAGCCCGTAAAGTCCAGGAGCTTTAGCCCTGGGATATAACGGCGTCACCCTCGTGAGCGGCTTTAGCCCAACAGCCGACATGTGAACAGATTTTCTTTTTAAGCGAAGCCGTGGTACACTTAAAATATGCGTAAGAGCTTCAAATACCGGATCTACCTTTCTCACGGCCAGAGGCGCATCCTTGAGCAACAGCTTGAGGAATGTCGCTGGGCCTACAACGAGACGCTTGCCGAGCGCACGCGGGCGTATGATGAGCGAGGCGAGAGTCTGCGTCTGTACGATACGCAGGCATTGCTCCCTGTCTGGAAGGTGACGCGGCCCGCTTTGAAACTCGTCCACAGTCAAGTACTCCAGAACATCAGCCGTGCGGGTGGATCTCGCATTTCACGCCTTCTTTCGTCGGGTGAAAGAGGGAGCCAAAGAAGTCGGTTTCCCGCGCTTCAAAGGTTTCGGCAGGTACGACAGCATCACCTATCCGCAATACGGCAACGGGGTGCGGCGGGAGGGTGAACGGCTCATCCTCTCGAAGATGGTGGGCGCGGTGCATGTGGTCCTGCACCGACCCGTGGAGGGTACGCCCAAGACGGTGACGCTCACCCGCTCGCGCACCGGCAAGTGGTTTGCCTGCTTCTCGTGCGAGACAGAGGCCGATCCGCTGCCGCCAACCGGCAACGTGGTGGGCGTGGATGTGGGGCTGTCGTCGTTTGCCACCCTCTCGGACGGGGGTAAGAAGATCGATAACCCCATGCGCATCACGCTTATTCCGCCTCGGTCGTCAGGGCGAGTAAAAGCTGGTAGGTGTTCGGGTGTTTGTTGCGGGGATTGATACGTGCGGTGCGCTTCAGGACGCGCTGCACCGCCTGCAAAACCTCAGTGAGTTGTGTGACGCAGGCCCGTGCGCTTGCCCGATCAGGGGCGTGATCACGCACCACCTGGGCCGCCTTGACCAAACTCCGATCCGGGTAGGCCCAGCAGCCCACGATGAACACCCATTGTTGGATCAGCATGGCCAGCAATTTGCCATACACTTCGCACATGATCCGCGCCGGTTTCTCACTACGCCACTGGTCAACCAGGCCATGGCTTTTCCATAAC
>CAIXLU010000297.1 GCA_903920315.1 uncultured Oscillochloris sp. | reverse complement strand
GGATGAAATACCAATGGCATTCGGCCCGTAGCGAAACCCGATAATGCGAGTTGCGGGGATATGGTAAGTACATGTCGGGCTGAGGCAGAACCAGCCGTCTACCGCCCTCCTCATATCGTTCTTGCATCGTGAGCAGAGCATGTGGCCTGTCTCATCACACCATGAGAACAAGCGGACTAACTCTTGCTGATGCTTCATCCGCGTACCCGGCTGACGCCCGCCTAGCTCCAAATCGGCGAGCCATTCCTTAATAGCCGTGTCTAAGTCCATGAGTAGACCCCATCACGCGGCACTCACCGATTTTTCCGGGTTGATATGCGCTATCTCGGACATCTCTTCGGCGTTGAGGTGCTGATACTGCGCCGCGAGTGTGGGTCGTCCCTCGTGCCCGATGAACTTCAGGATGGTTAGCGCCAGCTCAAGCCGCACATCGTATTCCACGGCGAAGTGGGCCGAGGGGTCGGTACGTGTGATCACCGTATTGCGCCAGGGCGAGTCCACGGGCAGCCGGTCATGCCGCTCCTGCCGCTTCTGGAGCACGGCGGTCACCAGATCCTCGTATTCCTCCGGGGTGAGATCTAGGGTGACGGTGATACGACGGCGGGGCAGGGTGCGGGTCAGTGCGCTGCGCTTCGTGGTAGAATCAGGGCTGGACATAGGGATCCCTTTCGTGTGTCCAGGGGGCGCGCTGATATAAGCAGCGCACCCCCGCTGCGTATGTACTTACATCTTTCCGGCCAGGACGTACCGCCCCTCGGCATCACGGATAACTTCGCCGGTCTTCTTCTCCATGTGCCAGAGGGTGCTACTAACCTGTATGGGGACTACGGCAAGACCGGCGGCCTGGAGCAGTGCGGTGATCTCCAGAGGGCGTAGCGGTTGATCGGCTTGGCGCAGTGCCGCCCGAACCGCAGCGATGATCGGTCGTTTTGGCACATCGCACAGCACGATCTCCTCGGTGATGCGCTCGGTGATCCGACGTGTCACCAGTTGCCCCATCGCATCACGCCGACGAATGCGCCGCCCATCCTCAAAGGGTATCGGGCTGGATAGCGCCGTGAACTGCGCCCCCTTCGCCTCTAGCGCTGCTACCCGCGCCTCTAGGGCTGCCAGTTGGGTTGATGACACGACCTCGCCCCCGAATGCCCTGCTCAGCACCCGGTAGCACTCGCGCTTGTAGAGGATGAGCCGCTCACGTAGTTCGGGTCGGATGAGGTTCCCGTTTACCCCAAACAGCCAGCCATGTAGGTAGTCGAGGGGCAGGCAGAGCCGAGGATAAGGTCGAGCATCACCCGGTAGGTAGAGGGTGATGGTTTGCGCCGCTTCGGCTAACACATCATCTTTCTGGATACGCTCACGCTGCGATTCCCAGTCGATTCCCAAGATGTCGCACACCGGCTTGACCGGCGTGTAGTCCATCTCTCCCTGCTTGATCACTACGAGGTCGTCCCCATAGAAGCTGACGGGCCGCTGCACAAGCTCTGTCATACCGCCACCTGCCCTTCCTCTTGGTTCTGCCCCTGGACTTGCTGATCTACATCATCTGCCAGCGCCCGTAGCAGCGCTGGGTAGCGGAGCAGCCACTTCACTGCCCTGGGGAAATCACCCTGAACATAGCGAACTAAGGTCTTATCGGGCAGTTCTTCAACTGCCTGAGGGTGTTGCACCAGAGCCGACCGGAATGCGAGGAGTCTCATAATCTTGTTCTCCTTTCGTCCAATTTATAGGACTATTATATCAAATATATTGGACTATAGCAATCCCAAATTTGAGACTATAATGAGACGAATTTGAGGAATGAGGTTGTCGTGGGTAAAGAGGCGGTCGGTGCGTATATTCGGGCTTTGAGAGAAGCAAACAAGTTAGGGCAGCAAGTCTTTGCTGCGAGTCTAGATACAAGTAAATCCCTACTTGATCTGATTGAGAAGGGAAAAATCGACACTCGCGGATCACTCCTAATCCATATGCTGCTCCAGCTACACGGAAGCCCAGTGGATTTGGTTGAGCTTATGGCCAACCCCAACGCTACCCCAGAGGATGGACGGCGTCTCGCAGAGGAGTGGCTAAAAAGCGGGCGCATAAGCCAGATGGCCCTATCAGGAGAAGTTGCCACTCTTGCCCAAGCATTAGCCCAAGACCCCGCCCGCTACCAGAAGTGGCTAGGTTATGGGGAGCGCCTACTCGAAGAAGCTAAAGGCGCATCGTAGGTTCCTTGTCCCCGGCCTCTCATTACTACCCTACCCATACCAAGGAGAGCCGTATGTCTTTTCTGTACGACCAGCAGAAGATCCACTCAACCAATTTGTGCCGCATACACACCATCACACGCCGCATACGCTGCTGAATGGAACAACTCTGTCCAGTAGTGTGCAGAACCTATCGGGTGCGGAATTTGAGCATTGGGTAAAAGATCGGCTGGTCGAACTGGGCTGGCAGCAGGCGCGGGTAATGGGAGGGCGCGGAGATCGTGGGGTAGACATCCGAGGGGTCTATCAGGGCAAGAAGTGCATTGTTCAGTGCAAGCACTACCAGGGACGCCTTGTGCCACCAAACGAGGTTCGTGCGCTGGTAGGAACCCGTAACATCCAGCGGGTGCAGCGGGCCTACCTGATCTCTAGCGGCATTTTTGGCTACCAGTGCTTTCAGGAGGTTAGCAATAAGCCGGTTGAGCTATGGGACTTGGAGACGCTTGCGACTCACCTGAATAATCAGATGGTCTCTGTCGCGTGAAGCATGGCGGGCAGGGATAGCGCATGACAATCCCCTCAGTCCGCCGGTGGACTGAGGGGATTATGTGTCAAATCTTTCCGATCCGTAACGGCATCCAAGCGTAACATATTCAGCAGATAAGTTACACATAGGCCCAAAACAGCCCGTTGGAGGGTGCTGTGAGAGGGCTAATGTTTTACACTCTCCGATCCTGTGATGCGGAGAAACGCCCCGATGGTCGGGGCGTCTCAGTGTAAAGTTATACGTTCGGAGCCGAAAGGATTGACACCTAGGTCATTTGGTACTGCGTACCCGGTTTCTTTGGCTTCTTCGGCTTCTTCGCCTTCGGCTCTGGCTCTGGCTCCATGGCCGCAAAGAGTTGCCCTAGCTCCATAAGCGACTCGTCATCCTCATCATCGGGATCATCATCGTCGCTTATGCCTGTATTGGCGTAGGCGGGCGATTGTCCCATTTCGTATACGGTAATAACCTCAACGTGCGGAGTGCGTTTCTCCCCGTCCTGACGCTCATCGCGTAGGATTAAATCTTTATTGTGTGACGGTTCTGGTGATGATATGGGAGGCGTATGCGACGGGTACGAATCATCCTCAAGTATTCCGTAAAACTGATCGATTAGGTTGGGACGGCCAAAGAATGCCCGTGATACCCGGCGTGGTTTACGCGGCCCCCCGGCTTCTAAAATACCATCCCGCTCTAGCCGCCGTGCGATTTCGTCAAACGCTTCGTAACTCAGCATTCCCCGGACACCATCAATGGTCATGAGC
>CAIXLU010000296.1 GCA_903920315.1 uncultured Oscillochloris sp. | reverse complement strand
GAGCTTCTTCTTCTGGACGAGCGTTTCAATATAGCGCGTGCTGACGCCTCCGAGGATTCGGGTTGTTTCCAGATAGGTCACCAACAGCGGTGTGGTAAGGCCGGGTGTCTGTGTTGGGAATGAGACAATCTGTGGTTTCATCAGGATGCTCCTGTAGGTTAGCGTGTATCGCCGATAGGTGAGAATGCCGCAATGAACCGATCCCGGTATCGATCCCGGTTTGGCACTAACGGAGCGAGATACCAAACGATGGTTGTAAAATTCGGGCTGCCCTTGCGATCGAGGTGCGTGGGGCGGATGAAGTTAAGCCGCTGGGAGGGCCAGCAACTCGCAGTGCTGTGCTTGCGTAGAAGCTGACTGTATGCCGCACTGCTGTCAGCGCGAGTAAGAATGCACGCGGCCCGCACGTCCCCACGGCGATAGGCGGCGATCAGCTTCTCGGTAAAGGCCAGTAAGAAGCCGTCAGGGTTGTCGCTGTCTTTCGAGAAGGGTGGGTTACACCAGACTCGCCCGTACCATGTCACCGCCAGCCCGTTGCGGCGTAGTTCGTCCGGGTGATCAAGTCCACACCACTGCCCTGCCTGTACGGTGCTTTGGGCAAACAGACTACTCGCGGGATCAAGATCGATCGCACCAAGGGTGCGGCGGGCGGATTCAACGACACGGGACGGTGTGTAATTGTCATCGGTGGAGAGCTTCACATCAGGCGCTTCGAACATACAGGTTTGCGCCCCGTCAGGAACACTCTCAGGGAGGGCCATTTGCGGCGTCACATTGCTTAACTTTCGTGACATATCCCGTATCCGTTGGGCGGCTTTCCGCTGTGCGGCGGTTGATGGTGTCTCCCCGTAGAGTCGGGGGCGTCCTGTGCGGCGTGGTTCATTCATCGTCATGGTTAGCCCTCCTGTCGTGAGGCGCAGCACACAACCGCGCCTCTGGTGTGTCGGCTAGGCAGTCCACAAATCATCATCATCAGCCCGCCACTCAGCAATGGCGGCGTCTATCAGCGTTGTATCAATCCGTGGTGTCCACACCCTGGCGCGATCCTCAGGCGTGTAGCCGTCTGCCTGTCGCTTGGCTTCACTGATCAGGGCGCTGATCTCCAAATAGAGATCGTCGGTCGGGAAGCTGGCAACCCTGGCGCGTTGCTCATTCACCAACCGCCAGGACGTGGGTGTGTTCGTGGCCACGGCATAGCCGAGGGCGGCGTTCACGTCCTGGCGGTATTCGGCCAGACCTTCCGGTGTGTTCGCTGGGATGTGCAGAGGGTGTGGCGGGCGCGGTGCCTGCGCCTGCGCCTCACCGACAGGCACAGCCACCGGTTCGGCGACGGTGATCGTCGGTCGCCACACCCGAAGGAACCGGGCACGCTCTACCAGCTTCTCGAATGTGCCACCTTCCGGCGGCATCATCGCCCGATATGCCGCCCCCAGCGCAGACAGGGCGGCATCATCGCCCGTGTTCAGTGCGGCGGCGATCCTGGCCAGGGTAGCGGTGCGTATCTGGGTGATCGTGGTGCCCGCGTCGAGTAGGCTCATAGGGAGCTTCCCTTCAACAAGTTTTCGGCAGTGAGTCGATCAAGCTTGGCTATCGGATCTTCGTCAACCGGCGCGGGTGTGG
>CAIXLU010000295.1 GCA_903920315.1 uncultured Oscillochloris sp. | reverse complement strand
CATCTGGTCCACCGTATCAATCAGATCCAACTCGTCTAGGTCGTTCATATCGCGCAGGTTCATGCGTAGACGGGGCATAGTATAGGGCTACTCCTTTGTAATTACTGCTCGCCGGTGCGCAGCCGGACGTAGCTATCGTAGCGGACGGGGTCAATCTGGCCTGCGGCGAGAGCGGCGCGCACCGCGCAGGCGGGCTCGTGGATGTGAGTACAACCGGTGTAGTAGCAATCGCCCAGGAAGGGCCGCAGCTCGCGGAAGCACCCGTCGAGATCCTCGGGCGGCAGGTTCCACAAGCCGATCTCGCGGATGCCGGGGGTGTCGGCGACGTAGCCACCGCCCTCCAGAGGGAGGGGCAGCAACTCGGCGACGGTGGTGGTATGGCGGCCCTTGCCAAGCAGGACGCTTACGGCGTTGGTGGCCAGGTTCAGTTCGGGCATCACCGCGTTGAGCAGGCTGCTCTTGCCCACGCCCGACTTGCCCGTGACGACGCTGATCCGTCCGGCGAGGCTCTGGCGTACCTCGTCAATGCCCTGGCCGCTGTGGGTGCTGGCGTAGATCACGCGGTAACCAACCCGCACGTAGGGCGCGAGCATGGCCTGCGCCTCTTCGGCGCTGACCAGATCAGTCTTGGTGGCCACGATGATCGGGTCGAGTTCGCTATGCTCGCAGATCACCAGGTAGCGGTCGAGCATACGCGGGGTGAAGTCGGGTTGGGCGCAGGCGAAGATCAGCAGCACCTGGTTGAGATTGGCGACAATCACGTCTTCGATGCCCATACCACGCGATCCGGCGGCCTTACGGGCCAGCCGCGAGCGGCGTGGCAGCACCTCTTCAATTGCGCCCTTGCCGGCATCAACGATCGTAATCGCCACATCGTCGCCAATCACGGCAATGTCGGTGTTCAGGCGTTCGCGCTTGAGCCGACCGCGCAGCTTACACTCGACCATACCTGCGTCCGTTTGCACCCAGTAGAAACCGCTCTGGGCGCGCAGCACGATGCCGCGCACCGTATCAGGTGCGGCTTTTGGCTGCTTCTCCTTCGCCCGTGGGCGATCAGCGCTTTGGGTTCTCATTGAGCTGAACCTCCAGATTATTGATGCCCAGAACGTCAAAGGTGAAGGTGAGGATTCTCTCGATCACCGATGACTCGGGCTGCCCGACGCTCGCGTTTGCCACAAGGGTGACATGCGCTTTGCGGGGATGGCCAGCGGGAATGTCGGGTGTATTATGGCTCATTGAGCCATCTCGCTCTAGAATGATCACAGTTGTATTCCCCTCGGAGGTATGCTGCGTGTCTGATGATGGCGGCAGATGTGTGGCCTCGACCGATTGTTCGATGAGTATCATCGTGTTTGTTCCTTCCGAATAATTCGTCCGACGCCGCACCGAGGGGATTCAAAAAGGCTGTGGATGCCTTCTCCGGCACCACAGCCTCAAAATAATTGAGGCCGTGGGTGCCTATCTGGCCACCCACAGCCTCATACTCACTGAACGGAGCGCGTTAGCTCCTGAGTAGATGCGTAGATAGACCAGGCCCATCACCGCGAGCGCCGACGATAAGCGCATGACGAACCGTGCGGTTCGCGCCGGCAACACCGACGAATATGTTGTGCGCTATACGTCTCATCAATTGCTCCTACGGTTCAGACCCGACTACGTGGGGTGTTCCCACCCCAGCGGGATCAGGATAACATAGGCCCGCCAGATCTGTCAATGTCGCTTGCTAACGCATGTTTTGCACCATTCTAACGCTGCTCTCACATGCGTCATGTGTCGTACAATGAAAAGAGCTATGCTCACGCCTCTGCGGCGCGGCATGTGCTTAACAGGTACTCGTGAAGAAAGGGAGTTGCGCTCAATGACGACCGATCAGGAGACAGTGAACCAGCCGGAGGCGATGTCCTTCCGCGCCGAGGTTCAGCAGGTGTTGCATATTCTGGCCCACTCGCTCTACACCGACCGTGAGATATTTCTGCGTGAGCTGATCTCGAATGCGTCGGATGCTCTGCATCGGCTACAGTTCGAGATGCTGACCAATCAGAATGTGCGCGATGCCGATGCTGAGTTGGCGATCTGGGTGGAGGTTGATAAGGAGGCGCGCACGATTACGGTGCGCGACACGGGCGCGGGCATGACCCGCGAGGAGATGATTGCGCACCTGGGGACAATCGCTCAGTCGAGCGCACGGGCGTTTGTGCAGCAGGCCAAGGCGCAGAACGCCAATTCGGGCGAGATCATCGGCCAGTTTGGCGTTGGTTTCTACTCGGTGTTCATGGTCGCCGATAAGGTCTCGGTGGTCTCGCGCTCGTTCCACCCCGACGCCGAGGCGGCGATCTGGGAGGCGACGGGCGGTGACAGCTTTACGGTGGGGGTGGCCGAGCGCGAGGGACGCGGCACTAGCATCACGCTGCATTTGAAGGAGGACGCCGCCGAGTTTGCCAACGACTGGAAGCTGGAGCAGATCATCAAGCGCCACTCGGACTTTGTCTCTTTTCCGATCTACTCAGACGAGCGCCAGGTGAACCAGCAGAAGGCGCTCTGGCGACGGGCACCGCGTGAGGTGGAGGCGGCGCAGTATAAGAGTCTCTACCAGCAGATGACGATGGATTATGAGGAACCGCTGCTGAGGCTGCACATCTCCACCGACGCGCCGATTGATCTGCACAGTATTCTGTTTGTGCCAGCCAAACGCGAGCGCGGGATCATTGAGCGGCGCATCGAGGGCAAGATTAAGCTCTACTCGCGCAAGGTACTCATTCAGGATGAAGCCAAGGATCTGCTGCCGAACTACTTCCGCTTTATTGAGGGCGTAGTTGATAGCGAGGATCTGCCGCTGAACGTCTCACGCGAGGGTGTGCAAAGCAATGTGGGCGCGAATATTCAGTCGCCCATTCAGCAGCGCATCCGCAAGACGCTGACGGGTCGGCTGCACCGCGAGCTAAACGATCTGGCCGAGAAGGAGCCGGAGAAGTTTGCGGCTTTCTGGAAGGAGTTCGGTGTCTTCATTAAAGAAGGTGTGGCATCTGACTTCGAGCATCGCGAGGAACTGACCAAGCTGCTGCGATTCAACAGCACAACCAGTGGCGAGGCGCTGATCACCCTGGCCGACTACAAGGGGCGGATTGTTGAGGGTCAGAAGGAGATCTACTACGTGATGGCGGGGAGCCTGGAGGCGGCAGGGAATAGCCCGCACCTGGATCCCTTCGGCGCACGCAAGATCGAGGTGCTGCTGTTCAGCGACTTGATGGACGGCTTTATGCTCTCGGGGCTGCGTGAGTTTGAGGGTCTGAAGCTGCGTAATGTGGATGAGGCCGACATCGAATTGCCCGGTGAGGTAGACGCCCCGGCATCCATACTGAGCGACGCAGAGTTTAGCAGTTTGTCCGAGAGTTTCACAGCAGCGCTGGGCGATCAGGTGAAGGAGATCCGAGCCTCGAAGGTGCTACGCGATAGCCCAGTCCGGCTGGTGAGTGATGACGACGGGCCGGGCCGCGAGATGCAGCGGATTCAGCAGATGCTCGGACGCGAGAATGAGCCGCAGCCCCGCGTCATGGAGCTGAACACGTCCCACCCGCTGATCGCGGCACTGGCCCACCGCGCCGCTGCTGATGCGGCTGACCCGATTGTGGCCGCCGCCGCCGAGCAGCTTTACGATAACGCGCTGCTGCTGGAGGGTCTGCACCAGAACCCGGCAGGCATGGTGCCGCGTATCCAGCGATTGCTGGAGGCGGCGGCACGACGAGAGAAATAGGATAAACAGAAGGCTGGTGGAGGAACCACCAGCCTTCTGTTTTTTTTGCCAAAAAATAGTGGAGGTACCTCGTGGGAACTGTGTTATCTGTGCTTGGCTACGCGCTGATCCCGGCGATAGCGGTCATTTTTGGCGGGATTATTGCAGCGTTTCGTGCGCCGGGGCCGGGGATTCAGGGCTATATTCAGCACTTTGCGGCTGGGGTGGTGTTCGCGGCGGTGGCAGGCGAGGTGCTGCCCGAGATTATGCGCGAGCGCACGCCGCTGCCGGTGCTAATCGGCTTCACCTTCGGCGTGGTGGCGATGCTCAGTGTGAAGTGGTTTGCTGAGCGCATGGGCGGACACGGCGAGGGCGAGGGCGAGGGCAAGGCGACAGGCGAACTGCCCCTGGCGCTGCTGATCACGGTCGCTATTGACTTCCTGATTGACGGGCTACTGGTGGGAATCGGGTTCGCCGCCAGCCCGACAACGGGCGTTCTGCTAACAGTGGCGCTGACGCTGGAGGTGATGTTCCTGGGCCTGTCAACTGCTGCCGTGCTGCTCAAAGTCGGGGCACCACGCGGGCGGATGCTGGCGGTGAATGTGGGACTAGCCCTGATGATCATGCTTGGCGCGCTGATTGGGGCCACCCTGCTGGCCGGACTGCATGGCCCCTGGCTTGAGGGAGTGCTGGCCTTCGGAGCGGCGGCGCTGCTCTACCTGGTGACAGAGGAGTTGCTGGTGGAGGCTCATCGGTTGCCGGACACCCCGCTGATGACGGCGGGATTCTTCCTGGGCTTTTTGATCCTGTTCCTGATCGAGATGGCCGTGGCCTCGCCGGCGGGGTGAGTTTTTTTGCTTGATGGTGCCAGCGAAGCTGGCACCATCAAGCAAAAACTGATTAGCACAGCGCACCCTCGGCGGCAAACGCAGCCCGCAGGAGGGCTGGCTCCTCCCAGGGACGAGCGACGAGCTGGAGCGCAAGCGGCAGGCCGTCGGCACTCTTGCCGGCGGGGATGCTGATTGCGGGCCAGCCCAGGCAGTTGAAGGGGCCGGTGAAGGTGGTGGGCGTGGGTACGCCGAGGGGCGGCGCGAGGTACGGGACGCTGGGCAGAGCCAGGATGTCAATCTGCTCGAAGATCGCCGCCATACGTCGGCGCAGGGCCGTGCGGGCCTGCTGAACCGCGACGAAGGTAGCTGGGCCGTAGACGAAGGCGGCTAGGATGCGCTGGCGTATAAATTCGCCGTAATCATCAAGGCGGGTGCGCAGGTTTGGTGTGTGGAAGGCTGCTGCCTCTATCGCCAGAATTACCGGGTTGATCACCTGGAGCATCGCGATTTCAGGGATGTCCAGCTCAACCAGATCGGCCCCGGCATCGCGCAGAGATTCGGCCCCGCGCCTCATCGCCGCCAGAGTCTCGGCATCGGCCAGGGGCTTGCCCGTGCCGTCGTCGCCGAGCAATCCTACACGCAGCCCACGCGCCGAGCCATCGAGTCCGTCGGCGCGGAAGACCGGGGCCGAACGCAGGGTGCGCCCGTCGCGGGGGTCGGGGCCAGCGATAACCTCCAGCATGATCGCGGCGTCGGCCACGCTGCGGGTCAGCGGGCCGAGGTGATCGAGCGACCAGGAAAGAGTGACGGCACCGGCCAGACTGACCCGCCCGTGGGTGGGTTTTAGTCCAACGATGCCACACTGAGCGGCGGGAATACGGATGGAGCCGCCGGTATCGGAGCCAAGGGCGGCGAAAACCATGCCGTCGGCGACGGCAACTGCCGAGCCGCTGCTGGAGCCGCCGCTATCGTACTCCGTGTTGTGCGGGTTGGATGTCGGCCCGTAGTGCGCGTTGTTCGATCCGGGCGAGTAGGCGAACTCGGACATGCGCGTCTTACCGACGATCACCGCGCCCGCCTGACGTAACCGGGCCACACCCGTGGCGTCCTGGGACGCGATGTTGGCGGCCAGGATCTTTGACCCGGCGGTGGTAGGCGTACCGGCCAGGTCGAGCAGATCCTTCACCGCCACCGGCACACCGTGGAGCGGGCCGAGATACGCACCGGCGGCGATAGCAACCTCAGCGGCGCGGGCATCGGCACGGGCCTGTTCGATCAGCACGAGCTGGAAGGCATTGAGCTGCGGGCTACACTCGGCGATACGGGCCAGGGCATGTTTGACCAATTCAACAGGCGAGACAGCGCCGGCGCGGATCTGATCCGCAATGTCGGCGATGGTAGAGACGCCCTGGCGGGGCGTCTGCGTCTGGGTAGAGACGCCCCGGTGGGGCGTCTTCGTCTGTGAAGAGACGCCCCGGTGGGGCGTCTTCGTCTGTGAGGAGACGCCCCACCGGGGCGTCTCTACGGGGATGGGCAGCGACCCCGCATCAAGGTAATCGGGCAGATTATCGCTCGGTAGGCTAGCGATCATCCGCTCCACATCGGCGACGCGGCTGAGGAACCCTTTCTCGATAATACCGGCAAAGTCGCTCTCGGTGGCGGGAATACCGGCGGCGCGCAGATTGGTACGCAGGCGGGTGATCATGTCGGTCATAGGGAGATCCTTGCACATCGGTAGGAGAAACTCTTGTGAGCTATTGTATAAGAGAAGTTCTTTGCCCGAGATGAAAGGATTCGTATGCACCTCGCCTCGCCCTATGCCCGCCGGGCATGGCTCACCCTGATCATCGCCCTAATATTTGTCGTGGTCGTATTTCTGCGTGCGCCTCGATCCTGGACTGGTGGCGACTTCGCACAGCCGCAGGATCACGCACGGATGTTGTTAGCGGGGGGCGATCCGTTGGCGACGCCGCCACGTAATGCCAGTTCCATTCCCTACCCGCTCACGGCAAGCACTCTGCTCATCCCGCTGGTATGGGCACCACCAGCCCTGCTAAGTATCCTGGTCGTTCTCTGCGCCGTTGCGTCCTGCCGACTGATGATGGAGGTCATGGCCCCGCAAACGGACTGGTGGGCGTGGCAGTTACCCCTGGCCTACCTGCCCCTGATCTTCAACCTGACGCTTGTTCAGTGGGCACCGCTGCTGCTGCTGGGGATGGCGGGCGGAATGCTGCTTGAGCGGCGGGGGCGTACGCTATCTGCTGGCCTGGCCTGGGTGTCGCTGATCGCCAAGGCTCAGCTCGTGCCAATCCTGGCACTGCCCTTGGGAGTAACCCTGCTGCTCACGCGGCGCTGGAAGGCGCTGGGTGCCGCTCTCGCCGGGTGGATCGTACTACTCGGCATTTCGCTGCTGTTGCGCCCCGGCTGGCCTCTGGTCTGGTGGGCGCAGACCAGACCGTATACCGGGGGCTACAGTGCAGTGGTGGTTGCTGCACCCGCCCTGGGCCTACCGCTGCTGCTGGCAACTCTCGGCCTAGCGGCCTTGGCCTGGCGACGGCACACCGACGACCTACTACTGTGCGCCTTGATCGTCGCAGCGAGCCTGTGTACGCCGCAACGGGCGATCTATGAGGCGACAGCCCTGCTAGTGGCGGTGGCGTACCTGTTGCGCGACTACCGGATCGCAGCGGCGGTGATCGCCGCAAGCTGGCTGATACTTCTCCAACCGATTGTGCGCGTTACCCCCGACATCATGATTCTCCTGACGCTCTACGCGCCGCTGTTGGCTGGCCTGTGGATCAGAGCGTGGCAGGAAAACCTCTACCGCCCCAAAGCCTCAGCATAAACCGCCTCAACACGATCAAGCATGCGGCTCAGGCTAAACTCGGTTTCGGCACGACGGCGACCAGCCGCACCAAAAGCACGTGCCAGAGTTTTGCTTCCCATGATCGCCTGAATCGCCCGCGCCAGGGCCAGCGGATTGGCGGGCGGCACGATGATCCCGGTCTGCCCGTGGAGCGTGACGTAGCTGGTGCCGGTGCCTAGCTCGGTGGCGATCACCGGCAACCCGGCGGCCTGAGCCTCGATCTGCACGATGCCGAACGCCTCGCTACGCTCGACCGAAGGTAGCACAAGCAGGTTGGCGGCGTGGTAGTAGGCCGGTAGCTCGGCGTCATTCTCGACCGACAGGAAGTGGACGCGGTCGGCGACACCGAGATCCTGGGCCAATTGCTCCAGGTCGGCCCGGCGCACGGTGGCGTCTGCGCCGATGATCAGGGCGCGTCCGGGGGCGTGGGCCATCGCTCGCACGAACTGGTCAACTCCCTTGTAGTAGCGCAATCGGCCAACAAACAGCGCCAGCGGGCCGGGATAGTGTGCGCGGATAGCGGCAACCTTGGCCGGGTCGGGTCGGGCGAAGCGGGCCGAATCGATCCCGTAAGGCACCACGGTACATTTGTTGGTCAGTGGCGCAAGGAAGGACGAACTGCGCACGTAGGCCGGGCTGGCGGCGATGATTCGGGTTGCCCGGCGCAGGGTACGCCGCAATAGCGGCGCATAGAACGTGAGCAGGCGACGCTGGCGCACAATATCGCTGTGGTAGCTGACCACTAGCGGCGCACGCGAACCAGCCAGAGCCAGGGCCACATCGCCGGTTGGGTCGGGCATATGCAGGTGAACAAGGTCGGCACGCTGGCGGGCCGCATGGGCAAGCAGAGCCGGGCTGATCGGGGCCGAGGCCACGGTGGCCAGGCGTCCGGCGGCGATCACCCGCACGCCGTTGAGAATGCGCAGTTCGCTGCGTCGGGATCGCCCGTTGGTAAGGAGAGTGACCGAGTGGCCACGGGAGACAAGCCCTTCGCAGAGCAGGCGCAGGTGGTTCTCGATCCCGCCGAGGACGGGAAAATAATCTTTGTAGACCTGGAGGATGTGCATGGTTCTGCAATTATACGCGGATAGTTCCATGCTACAATGGGCCACCTTGCAGGAGTCAGCGCCGACGAGCAATCTGCAATCTGCAATCACGATAGGAATCCTATGGACGCAGTGCTTGTGCTTGAGGATGGCCGGGTTTTTCCGGGGCGCTCGTTTGGGGCCGCTGGCGAACGGATCGGCGAGGTGGTCTTCCACACCGGCATGACCGGCTACCAAGAAATTCTGACTGACCCTTCGTACTGTGGCCAGATGGTGACGATGACTGCGCCACATATTGGCAACACCGGGGTGAATGATTTCGACCCCGAGTCGATCCGGCCACAGGTGGCCGGGTTCATTGTGCGATCATACAGCGAGGACTATAGCTCGTGGCGCTCACGGGGAAGCCTGTCCCAGCTTCTGCGCGGGCATAACATTGTCGCCATCAGCGAAGTGGATACGCGAGCGCTGACCCGGCATATCCGCACGGCGGGTGCGCTGCGCGGGGTGATCTCGACAACGGGCGAGCCAATTGCGGATCTTCAGGCCAAGGCCCGCTCGGCCCCGCCAATGGAGGGGCGCGACCTTACCCGTAGTGTCTCCTGCGAGCAACCCTACGGCTGGGCCGAGGGTAGTGCGCCCTGGCAGCCACGGTTTGAGCAGGTCGATCATCTGCGTGCGCAGTTTCATGTGGTGGCCTACGATTTTGGCCTCAAACGCACGATCCTGCGCCGCCTGGTTGATCACGGCTGCACGGTGACGGTGGTTCCAGGGACGACGACCGCCGCCGAGACGCTGGCCCTACGGCCCGATGGTGTCTTCTACTCAAACGGGCCGGGCGACCCGGCGGCCACGGTCTACGCCGCCGAGACGCTGCGCGGCCTGCTTGGTCGGGTGCCGGTATTCGGTATCTGCCTGGGCCACCAGCTTATGGGCCTAGCCCTGGGCGGGCGTACCTACAAACTGCCCTTTGGCCACCACGGCGCGAACCATCCCGTGCGCCACATTCCCACTGGTCGTGTGGAGATCACCTCACAGAATCATGGCTTTGCGGTGGATCCCGACAGCCTGCCGGTTGGGGTTGCGGTCACGCACATTAACCTGAACGACGAAACGGTGGAGGGGCTGCGCCACGCGGATCTGGGCTGTTTCAGCGTGCAGTATCACCCCGAGGCCGGCCCCGGCCCGCACGACGCAACCTATCTGTTCCACGAGTTTACCGGGCTGATGCAGGCGCGGCGCAATTAACAGAAGGTGTCAGGTGTCAGGTGTCAGGTGTCAGGTGTCAGGTGTCAGGTGTCAGGTGTCAGGTGTCAGGTGTCAGGTGTCAGGTGTCAGGTGTCAGGTGTCAGGTGTCAGGT
>CAIXLU010000294.1 GCA_903920315.1 uncultured Oscillochloris sp. | reverse complement strand
GGTATTGATGAGCGACCACAGATCCGTAGTCCTGCTGATGTCGCCAGTCTGCTCATGGTGGAAATGGGCCACCTCGACCAAGAACACCTACGCACGGTTCTTCTCGACACCAAGAACCGCGTTCAGCAGATCGCCACGATCTATGTCGGTTCAGTCAACACCGCCGTTATCCGGGTGGGCGAAGTGTTTCGTGATGCTGTGCGCAAGAACAGCACCGCCATGATCGTGGTGCATAATCACCCCTCGGGCGATCCCACGCCCTCGCCCGAAGACATCCTGGTCACTCGGCAGATCGTTGAGGCCGGTAAACTGCTGGACATAGATATTCTCGATCATCTGGTGATCGGACGCGGGCGCTACGTGAGCATGCGCGAACGCGGGCTGGGATTCACAAGCGCGTAATCCGCCCGAAACCCCTTCTTCCCACCGCAGAAGTAACGCTGCCCAGTTGAATGAAGCGAGATTCTTTGCGCCTTTGCGTCTTTGCGTCAAACCATATGTTTGTTTGACGCAAAGACGCAAAGAGTTAGGACGGACGGGAAGCGTCACTCTGCACAAACCCAACATAAGAGCGCACGACAGGCGGTAGTGTAGTATAATGGTGTGTCCACACACTAGCTTTAAGGCACGATATGACTCCCTAACCAGCATACATCGAACAGGTGTCGATCCGTGGAACATCAGCCCACTGTTAAACAGAGCGCAGGCGAGGGTGGTGTGATCAGCGCCGTCCGCGCCGAGAGTATTGCTGCTGAAATAGGAATTCAGCCCGGTGACATACTTGTCTCCGTGGGAGGGCAGTGCCTGCGTGATGTGATTGACTACCGCTTCGCCATTGCTGATGAACATATTGAGATACTGGTGCGATCCGCATCTGGCGAAGAGACGATCTACGATATCGAGAAGGGCTCTGACGAGGATCTGGGGATTGATTTTGACGAGCCGCTCTTTGATCGGCTGCGTACCTGTAACAACAAGTGTCCCTTCTGTTTCCTCACCCAGATGCCTAAGGGCTTTCGTAAGACGCTCTATCTGAAGGATGACGATTACCGCCTCTCCTTCATCTACAATAATTTCGTCACCTTTACCAATCTGACCGAGGACGACTGGCAGCGCATCGGAGAGCAGCGCCTTTCACCGATGAATATCAGCGTTCACGCCACCGACCCGGCATGGCGCGCAATTATGCTCGGCAAGCGCGATGTGCCTGATGTGCGCGAGCAGATCCGCCGCCTCGGTAGCCTTGGCGTCACTGTCCACACGCAGATCGTCGCATGCCCGCAGGTCAACGATGGTGAGGTACTGCGCCAGAGTATCGCCGACCTGGTCGCCCTCTATCCGACGGTTCAGTCAATCGCGGTGGTGCCGGTCGGCCTGACCAAATACCGTTTTGCGGGCAAGACTCCCACATCAATCCGCACCGCTATTTTGGTACACGAGTCGCCTGACTGGATCGAGACCAACTGGGAGCGCCAGCCGCTGTGGGACAAGACTCCTGCCTCCCGCCTCCTACACAACCCCGCCCTGGGCTTCTGCTCACGCCTGGGCGCGGCCACGGATGTGCCTATGCGCTGCTACACGGGTGAGGAGGCCGCCGCCGTCATTGACCTGATCCTGCCCTTTAGCCAGACATCCCGACGCGACTTCGGTATGACGTTGGTCTACCCCAGTGATGAGTTCTATATCCTTGCTGGCCGCGAGACGCCTGCCGCCGACTTTTATGACGATATGCCCCAGTACTCTAACGGGGTCGGTATGGTGCGAGACTTCCTCGATAGTTGGGCGAAGGCCAAGCGCCGCCTGCCGGCGCGTATCCCCCAGCCCACTCACCTAGCTCTCGTCTGCGGCACCCTCGTCGGCCCAATGATGCAGCAGGTCGCGGCCCGACTAAACAAGATCACGGGCCTAATGGTACACGTACTCCCGGTTGAAAATCAGTTCTTCGGCGAGACGGTCACAGTCAGCGGGTTGCTCACTGCGCAGGATGTTATCTCGGCCCTGCGCACGAGCGGCTGCACGCGAGCCATCCTTCCCTTGGTCATGTTTAACTACCAGGGTACGCTTACAATTGACGAGCAGAGTCCGCAACACATCGCTGAGGCGACCGGCATGCCCGTGGCCCTTGCTGGTGACCCAGTTGAACTTACTCGCTACGTGTGCTCACTCGCGCAGACATAGGAACTCATATCGTTGGCTGGTGGGCCATGTCTATATCATATAAACCACAAGCTAGGGGAACACCTATGACCGCCCAGCAAACTCGACTCCAGCAGTACGTCGAAGTGATCCAGCGTGCGAACCAGATCGCCGCCAGCACCGAGCTTGACGCGTTGCTCGATAAAATGCTCGGCCTGATTATCAGTGTCACCCATGCCGAGGCCGGTACCCTTTATCTCTACGACGCAGCCACCCACGAGCTGGAGTTTAAGGTGGTGCATGGCAGCCCTGCTAGTGTGCGGCTGGTGGGAGCGCGTATCAACGCCGACCGTGGTGTGGCTGGTATCGCCCTGCGTAGCGCCGAGCCCCTCTTCGTTGATGATGTCGCCAACGACCCGCGCTGGGACAAGGCCACCAATGAAATTGTCGGCATGCGGATACGCACGATGTACTGTATGCCCCTGATTCTACGTGGCCAGCCGATTGGCGTTGTCCAGGTCTTTAACCTGCACTCGGATATCTGTGAGGATGCAGACGAGCTGGCGCTGATTGAGTTGCTCTGCTCACGCCTAGTGACGGAGGTGGAGAAGACTCGTTTGCTTGAGGAAGCCCAGCGGCGCACGAAGCGTCAGCAGGCGCTGGTTGAAATTATCTCTAACCTGACGACGACCCTGGACAGCGATACGCTGCTGAACCGGATTATGACCCACGCTTGTGAGTTGCTGGGGGTGGGTGCTACCTCGATTTGGCTGCGTGACGCCCGGAACGGCGATTTGGTACTGCATCTGGCCACCGGCGAGCGGCGTGAGCATATGCACTCCATCCACGTGCCTGCCGGTCACGGTATTATTGGCCACGTTGTGGATACGGGTGAAACGGTAGTCGTAAACGATGTGAATACCGATCATCGCTTCTACCGCAACATTGATCAGCAGAGCGGGTTTCGGACGCGGGCGATCCTCTGCGTACCCATGCGTGCGCCTAAAATCACACTCAGCGGCGAGCGTGGCGAGATCGAGGAGCAGGTGATCGGTGGTGCTCAGGCGCTCAACCCCATGGGCAACCGGCCCTTCTCCGACGACGATGTGAGCCTATTTGAGTCGCTGGCCAGCCAGGCCGCAACTGTCATTCGGCTGGCCCGACTCTATGAGGACACCGATAAGCTCTTTACGCGGATTATTGACGCGATCACCGGGGCTATCGATCTGAAAGATCCCTATACCCGTGGCCACAGTCAGCGGGTAAGCGATTTCTCGGTGGCCATTGCCCAGGAACTTGGCCTGCCGAACCAAGATGTCTATCGGGTACGCATTGCCAGTAAGCTCCACGATGTGGGCAAGATCCGCGTGCCCGACCGCATCCTCAAGAAGCGCAAGGGTCTTACCGAGGCCGAGTTCCGCCAGATGCGCCAGCACCCCACTTACGGCCTGGAGTTTCTGCGCGAGAACGGATTGCTCGATCTGGAGTTGCTAGAGAATTCGTGGCAGGCACTCTCGCAGCACCACGAGCGCCTTGACGGGCGCGGCTACCCCAAGGGACTCAAGGGCGATGAGATTACGCTTATCGGTCGCATCGTCGCCGTCGCCGATGTCTTTGACGCGATCACCAGCCATCGTCCCTACCGTCCAGCCCGCACCGCCGACCAAGCGATCCTTATCCTGCGCTCGGCTGCGGGCCTTGAGTTTGACCCCACCTGCGTCGAGGCGCTGGTTCGCGCCCGCGAATGCGGCAATATTAAAACTCAGGATGAGCGAGGATGTGTGTAGGGGCGGATCGCGATCCTACGTTACGCACGCCGGAAATCCTTGATCTTCAGTTGAAGTTTATGCTCGCCTTGCCACTCGTTGGCCTCCAGAGTGTAGAGGACGTCAATGCGCGGGTGGCGACGCAGGGCATCGGCAAGATGACCGAGGCGGAAGGCGATTGCCTCGTAGGTCGTTCCGCCGTCTTTGCGCAGAAACAGCCGCAGATGCTGGTTGTCGGCCCCGAGTGTGCGAGTGTCCACCACATCCACCCCAACGCTCATCAGCGTCGGCTGGGGGTTGGCCTGTCCAAACGGCTCTAGCTGCGACAGATCGGCCAGCAGTTCCCAGCTCAGATCGTTGAGGTTCGCCTCGGCGTCTACCCGCAGGCTGGGCTGGAGCATCTCGTCGGTCAGTTGCTCGGCGGCAATTGCCTGGAGCCGTGCATCGAGATCGGGGATGTTCGCGTTGGCAATGGTAAAACCCGCCGCCGCCGAGTGGCCGCCGAAGCGCTCAAAGAGATCCTTACAGCCGGTAAGGGCGTCAATGATGCTGAAGCCGGGCACCGAGCGTGCTGACCCGCGTGAATTTTCCGGGCCGCGCTCGATCAGCAGTACGGGACGGCCCCACTCCTCCACGAGTTTACCGGCCACCAGGCCCACCACCCCGGCGGGAAAATCTGGGCCATCAATCACCACAATCCGGCGCTGATTACGCCCGTCGGCCTCGGCCATGGCGATGGCTGCCGCTTGCACCTGCTTGGTCAGTTCCTGGCGCACTCGGTTGGTCTGGTTCAGTTCGTCGGCCAGGCGTTTCGCCTCGGCGTGGGTATCGGCCAGCAGGAGATCGTAGGCGCGCACGGCATCATCCAGCCGACCGGCAGCGTTGATTCGCGGGCCAAGCATATATCCGATTGCGGCTGAATCAACCTTACCCAGATGCAGTCCCGACACTTCGATCAGGGCTTTCAATCCGGGGCGCTGTGTGGCGTTCAACGCCACCAACCCGGCCTTCACCAGCACACGATTCTCGCCGTCTAGTGGCCCCATATCGGTGACAGTACCGAGGGCCACGACATCGAGCAGATCGCGCCCGCGCAGCGCACCCAGGCGCATGCCGCGCTTCACCAGAGCTTGCACCAGCTTAAAAGCGATGCCCACGCCCACCAACTGCTTGTAGGGGTAGGCGCAGCCCGGTTGTTTGGGGTTGACCACCGCCAGGGCGGCGGGCAGTTCAGCCGGCGGGTGATGATGGTCGGTGACGATCACATCCAGGCCCAGAGCCGTCGCCTGGGCCACCTCGACCACATTGCTGATCCCACAATCCACCGTGATCAGCAGACGCACCCCATCCTTGGACAACTGCTCGATGGCGAGGTTGTTGAGGCCGTAGCCCTCACGGATGCGGTGCGGAATGTAGGGCTTGATTGTGCCGCCCATGGCCGTGATTGCCTGGATGAGCAGCGTTACAGATGTGACGCCGTCGGTATCAAAATCGCCATAGACCGCCATCAACTCGCCCTCGGTAATCGCACGAACAATGCGATCACTGGCCTCGGGCATTCCCTTCATGAGCAGCGGATCGTGAAGCCCACTGCGATAGTCGGCCTCTAAGAAGGCGTGCACCGCATCGGGATCGCGCAACTGGCGCTGGTGAAGCAGAGTTGCGAGCAGTGGGCTACGCCCGCTGCTCTGGACAAAATCGGCGGGGGCAGCGGGCAGCAGATCCCAACGTTTACGACGTGCAGACATTGAGGCTCTCTTCTGGTTATGGGGGTGCTAATAGTGATCGTGAATGCGCTACACATGCACCGAATCACTCAGGCAAAGGTTGCAATCGCCTTGTCGTCGTAGAGACGCCCCGCCGGGGCGTCTACCCAAGGTAGAGACGCCTCGCCGGGGCGTCTCTACCTTGGGTTCTACCCGCGCACGATCAGGCTCTCGCCGGTCATATCCTCATCGTTGGGCAGGCCCAGCAGGTCAAGCAGGGTCGGTGTGATGTCGGCCAGCCGCCCGCCTGTGCGTAAGGACACACGCCCCTTCTCCAGACCAAGCCCCTCGGCAGCGACCAGAATGCAGGGCACCGGGTTAGTGGTGTGGGCCGTATGTGCGCCGCCCGTCTCTGGGTCAATCATCTGCTCAGCGTTACCGTGGTCAGCGATGATGATCACCGCCCCGCCCTGAGCTTGGATAGCCGACACCACTTCGCCCATATCGGCGTCAACCGTTTCGCATGCGGTGATCACCGCCGGGATTGACCCGGTATGGCCGACCATGTCGGGGTTGGCAAAGTTCACCACGATCAGATCGTAGGTACCGCTGTTGATTGCCTCCAGCAAATGATCCTTGACTCCCTCGGCGCTCATTTCGGGCTGGAGATCGTAGGTAGCGACCTTGGGCGAGGGCACCAGCACACGAACTTCGCCCGCAAACGGCTCCTCGCGTCCGCCGTTGAGAAAGAAAGTTACGTGGGGGTACTTCTCGGTTTCGGCGATGTGGAACTGCTTCAGGCCAGCGGTATCGGCCACAAAGGCCAGAGGATGCCGCACCGGGCGAGGCTGGAAGGCGATTCGCACCGGCACTCCCTCCTCATACTGAGTCATGGTCACGTAGAAGAGATTCTGGAGCGGCAACCCGCGCTGCCAGATCGAGTCGGGCAACTTCTGACCCTCCTGCTTCTGCTTCTCGTAATGCTTCGTAATCAGCGCATCGAGGTCGGGCAGCACAAAGGCGCGGGTCATCTGACGCCCGCGATCAGGGCGAAAGTTCGTAAAAATGATCGCGTCGCCATCCTTGATCGTCGCCACCGGCGCGCCATCCTGAAGGATTACTGTTGGCAGCACAAACTCGTCGTTGACATCCTTGTCGTACGCCTGCTGAATAGCCTGGCGGGCGCTGGTGGCGGTCTCACCTCGCGCCGAGACGATGGCATCGTAGGCCCGACCCGTGCGCTCCCAGCGCTTATCGCGGTCCATCGCGTAGTAGCGCCCGCTCACGGTCGCGACCTGGCCCACGCCAATGCGGGTGATCGCCGCCTCCAGCGTATCGAGAAAACCGAGGGCACTGCGCGGAAGGACATCGCGGCCATCGAGGAACAGATGCAGGTAGACCCGGTTCAGACCCTGGCGGCGGGCCATTTCGAGCAGGGCGTGCAGGTGATCCTCGTGGGCGTGGACACCACCGGGGCCAAACAGACCCATAATATGCAGGGCACTACCGGACTTGGCGTGGTTCACCGCCGACAGCAGCACCGCATTCTCAAAAAAATCGCCGTCGGTGATACTCTTGCTGATCCGGGTCAGTTCCTGATAGACCACAAATCCCGCACCGATATTCAGGTGGCCAACCTCCGAGTTACCGATCTGGCCATCGGGCAGGCCCACATCAAGGCCCGACGCGGCCAGCGTGGTGAAGGGCAGCTCAGCCATCCAGCGATCTACATTCGGCGTATTGGCCAGATCCACCGCGTTGCCGGGGCTAGGTTCAGCGAGACCCCAACCATCCATAATCGCCAGAACAACCGGTCGCGGGCGAGATATCGTCATGATAGAAACTCCTTACAATCATATTTTCGCCCTCACCCCCCAGCCCCCTCTCCCAGAACGGGAGAGGGGGAGCCAAACGCGCTCTCGTGCGAAATTTCCCCTCTCCCACCAAGGGAGAGGGGCAGGGGGTGAGGGGGTACGGGAATCGTTATGCAAAAAAAATACTGGTACTAGCCTAGCCCGAAGGCCACCATCATCATTCGCACAGCGGAGAGCATGCCGATAAAGGCCACACCCGCCATCGGGACGCCGACCATCAGGATAGTCATCGTTCGGTCGGCGGCACTGGGGTTCGCGCTGATAAAGCCACGTAGCAACTCGCGGCGGATTGCCTGTAGGCCGCCCCAGACGGCCAGGATGGAGATACCTGCATTGGCCAGGGCTGCGCCCAGACAGATAATTGACCCAAGGATGGACATCGTATTGCCCCTCACGCTTATAACACCTGCGGGAAGGCATCGGCGGCAGCCAGAGCCGCTCCGATCATCCCGGCCTCGTTTCGCAGCATCGCCGGCACCACCTCAACACCGACGGTCAGGTGCGCGGCGAACTTCTCGTAGGAGCGACTGGCCCCACCGCCCAGGATGATCAGGTCGGGCCAGAGTAGGGCGCTCAGGCGGCAAAGATACTCGTTGAAGCGTTTGGCCCAGGCGGCCCAACTGATCTGCTTGCGCAGGCGGACGGCCTCGGAGGCCCGATACTCGGCCTCTTTCCCCCGAATTTCAATATGACCAAGTTCAGTATTTGGCACCAGGTGTCCATCCATAAAGAGGGCCGTACCCAGGCCCGTGCCAATTGTGATCATGATCACCAGACCGCTGCGCCCGCGCCCCGCGCCCAGGCGCATCTCCGCGATCCCGGCAGCGTCGGCGTCGTTGAGCAGCAGCACCGGGCTACACGTCGCCTCGCGCAGTAGTGTGGCCCCATCCATGCCCACCCAACTCGGCGCGATATTTGCCGCCGTGTGAGCAACCCCGCCTTTGATCACCGCCGGGAATCCGCAGCCGATTGGCCCGTTCCAGCTAAAGTGCTGCACGATCTGTGCGATTGTCGCCGCCACAGCCGTCGGCTCCGCGCCCGGCGGTGTATGCAGACGCCACCGAGGTGTCACCAGTTCGCCGGTAACCACATCAACAATTGTCCCTTTGATCCCCGTTCCACCCACATCTAGACCAAGTACCTGCATTGCGAGTACCTCTGAGCTTTTGGCATCAGATGTCCATGCGCGGAGCGCACAACACCCAATGAAAATGGATCGTAGGGGCGCGTCGCGACGCGCCCCTACTTCGTCCGCACCCGACGTTTGAGGTCGGCCACCTTCGGACGGCGAAAGAGCAACACATCAATCGTGCCACGCGGGTAACTACGCAAAAAGCGTACCAGATTACCTGGTGTTCGTTGCCAGAGCAACAGTAATAGCATTGCGCCGATCAGCAGCAGTATGAAGATAAAGATAAACGGACTGAAACTGACCTGGCCTTGGGTGATTGCCATCAGATAGCCGAACGCAGCGAGAAGCAGCAGGGCGTGCGCGACCTGAAGGAGCAGCATGCTCTCGCGCAACTGAGCCAAGGCCACACCATACGCCACGGCATACCAGATTTCAAATACAATTACGACAACGGTCAGCCAGACTAGCACAGGGGTTGCTCCTTCACCATACAGAGGCGCATTTCCCTATGATAGCATATTCTCCCAGGCTAGACAGTCAGTACAATCCTCAGCTATTCGCCCTGGTGCTATACTCTGGGTAGGTTATGGGAGCAACGATGGCTGTGAGGTTCACCAAATGAATACCGCCGATCAACGCACCGCCGAGGGTATCCTCTTCACCGACCAGTACCAGTTGAGCATGGCTCAACTCTACTTCCGCCAGGGCATCCACGAGCGTCCGGCCCAGTTCGATCACTTCTTCCGGCGCTATCCGAACTACGGCATGCACGAGGCGGGCTACTGCGTGAGCGCGGGCCTGGAGTGGCTACTCGATTGGATGCAGGATGTTCGCTTCCGCGATGAGGATCTTGCCCATCTGCGCAGCCAGCGCACCCGCACCGGCGCTCAGATGTTTGGCGATGACTTTCTTGATTATCTGCGTGCGGAGGGTCATTTCTCCCGCATCAGTATCAGTGCCATCCCCGAGGGTCGCGTGGTTCACCCGAATGTGCCGCTGACGGTGGTGCGCGGCCCGCTGGCCATGGCTCAGATCCTCGAAACACCCCTGCTCAACCAGCTTAATTACCAGACCCTCATCGCCACCAAGGCCGCCCGCATCCGCGAGGTAAGCCGGGCTGCGATGGTGCTGGAATTCGGATTGCGCCGTGGCCAGGATCGTGGGGCGAACGCGGGTTCGCGGGCCGCTTTGATCGGCGGTGCCGATTTTACCTCCAACGTCGGGCTCTCCCATGTGCTGGGCTACCCACCGAAGGGAACCCACGCCCACGCCCTTGTGCAAGTCTTCTTGGCCCTTGGCAATAGTGAGCTAGAGGCATTCCGCGCCTACGCCGAGAGCTACCCCGATGACTGTCTGCTGCTGGTGGACACGATCAATACGTTAGAGAGTGGCGTCCCTAACGCCATCCGCGTCTTTGAGGAACTTCGCGCCACCGGCCACGTGCCTATGGGCATCCGCCTCGACTCGGGTGACTTGGCCTATCTCGCGGTGCAGTCGGCGCGGATGCTCGATGCGGCGGGATTCCTACATACCTCGATTGTTCTCTCAAACGACCTGGATGAACTGGCGATCTGGCAGATCCAGTCGCAGATCGCCGATGAGTCCAGGCGTCACGGGGTTGATGCCGATGCGGTCATTCACCGGCTAGTCTACGGCGTGGGGACGCGCCTCGTCACCTCTCATGGCGAGGGTGCCCTGGGGGGAGTCTACAAACTGGTGGCGCTTCACGAGGGCGATGTTTGGCGCCCGGCGATCAAGATCGCCGATTCGCCTAACAAGATGACGAACCCCGGACTTAAGCAGGCGTGGCGGATCTACGACCAGCGCGGTCAGGCTACCGCCGATCTGGTGACGCTAGAGGGTGAAGATCCGCGTCAGGAAGAGCAGATAACCCTGCGCCATCCCGGCGACCACAGCCGTCATCGGGTGCTGCGCCAAAGCGAGATCAGCGCCATCGAACCCCTGCTGATGGAGGTGCTGCACGCGGGCCGCCCGACTTTCCCTGCGCCAACGATTGACTCCATGCGCCAGTTGCGTCAGGCTGATGTAGATCGCCTTGATAGCGGTGTGCGCCGAATCATGAATCCCCACATCTACCATGTCTCGCTGAGCCAGCAACTCTGGGATCTCAAGCAGCACCTGCTGAGCGAGATGGGACTATAGACGCGCTCACGCACATTCTTTCCGAGCGAGATTCCCAGGTGCCACTACGCGCCCTCGCCGAGGCATTGAGCCCCGGCGCGGGCGCTCGGGCTGTGGCCCGTGGCGGGGTCTGGCTCGATGGCAAGCGGGTCCTCGACCATGATCGGTGTGGCGTGGGAGGGGCGACCATGACTCTGCGCCTGCCGCCGGGCGGTATCTATACCGAGTTGGAGCTTAGTGCGGGTGATTTTGCCTACGAGGATGCGTGGCTGATCGCACTGCATAAGGGCATGGGCTGGTATGTGGGGGCGACACCCTGGGACGTTGTAGGCACTGTGCTGGCGGCACTGGGACGCTATCTGGAAGCCCGCGACGGTGCGGTTCCGTCGCTGCACTTAGCCCACCAGCTTGATCGCGACACAACCGGAATCCTGCTGATCAGCCGGTCGCCCCAGGCCAACGGGCCGCTGACGGCGGCCTTCGCCAATGGGCAGGTGAACAAAACCTACCGCTGCATCGTGGTCGGGTCGCCCCCAGATGCGGGCGAGATCTGTAGCGGACACGGGCGGGAATCCGGTGGGCGCTGGCGGGTCTACCCGTATGCGGAGATTGGCCGCGAGCTACCTGCCGGCGGCGGGCGGGTGAAGGAGGCTCGCACCGGGTACGTGGTGGAACGGCGGATGGATGGCACGGCCCTGGTGCGCTGCACGCCCCACACCGGGCGCACCCACCAGATTCGCTTGCACATGGCCCACATCGGCCACCCGCTGCTGGGCGACGTGCGCTACGGCGGGCCGAAAACCTACGCCGGACGAGATCTTCCCGGCCACCTGCTGCACGCCGCCGAGCTATGCCTGCGCCATCCCGTCACGGGAGCGGCGCTGACGCTATGTAGCCCGTACCCCGCGCTGTTTGCGGATCTGGCGCATGAGAAGTGACGCGGCTCTCAGCTCTCGGCTATCGGCTATCGGCTATTTTTCCCCAGCGCACTAGCACGATCATCCGACATCTGTGACTCGGGTATACTATATACTTAGTGTTCGCCGGAGTGATGTTGCAGGCTAAAGCGTTATGCGTGGATTGTCGCGTAGCCTAGTCCTCAAGCTGGCTCTCTGTGTGCTGATAAGCGAAATTAGCGTTGTCATGGTGATAGACAACGCTTTTGATCACCTCATCCTTTGGTTCTCTGACACCGCTCGGCTTGTCGGTATACTGATCACCGTGTTGATTGCCGCGCTCGTGGTGCTGGTGCTGATTCGGATCGTACTGTTTCTCCGCATTGCCTCTGCCGTGTCGGTCATACGCCGGATCGAATCAGGTGACTATCGGGTGCAGTTGACGAACGGGCTGTCCAGCGACGAGGTAGGCGATTTGCTGCGCGGCATCAACACCTTGGCGATGCAGTTGGAGTACCACCGCGCTGATCGTGATCGCCAGATTGCCGATCTGGCCGAGGCTAAAACCCGCGCACAGGAGAGCGAGGAGCGCATTCGCATCCTAGTGGAGAATATTACGATTGGCGTGAGCCTCCACGGGAGACAGGGCGAGTTTCTGATGTGCAACCCTGCGGCGCTCGCCCTCTTCGGCGTCCCCGCTGAGACGATCCTGGGCAAGACGGTACACGACAACCCGTGGAGCGCAACTGACGAGAACGGCGTGGAGATCCCGCTTGATGACCGACCTGTCGAGCGGGTGATTCATACCGGCCAGCCCGTGTACGATATGGTCCTCAGCCTGCTGCCACCTAGTCGCTCCGAGCGGATCTGGCTTATGGCCAGCGCCTCTCCTCAGTTCGACACCGACGGTGTGCTATGCCACGTCCTCTGTAGCTTTAGCGACATCACCGAGCGCCGACATCTCGATCAGCAGGTACGTCAATCGCAGAAGATGGAGGCTGTGGGCCGATTGGCTGGAGGGATTGCCCACGACTTTAACAATATCCTCACGGTGATCATTGGCACCAGCGACATGATCCTCACGGATAGAACGATTAACGCCATCCTGCGCCAAGATGTTGAGCAGATCCGGTCGTCGAGTCTGCGCGCCGCCGACCTGACCCGCCAGCTTCTCGCCTTTAGCCGCCGCCAGATGCTGAAGCCACAGACGATTGACCTCAATACGGTTGTGCAAAGCATTGAGATACTGCTGCGCCGTCTAATCGGTGAACACATCGAGCTTATTACCAGACTCAATTCAGATCTGGCGCTGATCTCCGCTGACCCCGGCCAGATCGAGCAAGTGATCATGAACCTGAGCATCAACAGTCGTGACGCGATGCCTCAGGGTGGACGGCTGCTGATCGAGACATCGAATGTGACGATACGCGCCGATGCGGCTGAGAGTGGGCTAGGGCTGGCGGCAGGTGGCTACGTACTGCTGGCAGTGAGCGACACCGGCGTGGGTATCGCCGATGAGTACCGTGCCTATATCTTCGAGCCCTTCTTCACCACAAAGCCGGTGGGGCAGGGCACTGGCCTGGGCCTCGCGACAGTTCACGGCATTGTGTGCCAAAGCGGTGGGGCGATGCGCTTCGTCAGCCATGTGGGCACGGGCACGTGCTTCGAGATCTACCTGCCGCAGGCGGCGAACACGGCCCTGCTGCCGACTGCTGAGGAGATCCTTGAGGACGACTACTGCGGCAACGAGGTGGTGCTGGTGGTTGAGGACGAGCAACCGCTGCGTGAGCTTGTGCGCCGGGTGCTGGGACAACACGGCTACACAGTGCTGGTGGCAGAGAACGGTGACAAGGCCCAACAACTCTTCCTTGGGTACGAGCGACGGATTGATATGCTCCTCACCGATCTGGTGATGCCCGGCACGCTTAGTGGCCCACAGTTGGCTGTTGAGATGCTGGCATACTCCCCGCTCACGCGGGTGATCTATATGTCTGGCTACACCGATATGGCGCTGACGGTGCGGCGCGAGGGACTGCCCGATGCGCCTTTTTTGCAAAAACCGTTTGCCCCAAGCGCTCTCGTGCGGCTCGTGCGGGCAGTGTTTGATCATGTACTCGATATGTAGGGCGTATTTTAGATTTTAGATTTTAGATTTTAGATTGCAGATTGCAGATTGCAGATGTGTCGCACCAGGACGCGGTGCATGTGTCCAAACTGTCAAGCTGGTTTGAAACATGCCTAGAGCGGCGATCTTTTCCTGGTGCTGTGGTGATCCACTGCGTAACCACATGCGCTAGAATGGAACTCCACTTCAACCGACAGAGGGTTAGTTTTTTGGGTTATTGGGCGTGCCGCATACTGAGAAAGGGTTCCTGACCATGGATCACTATTCGTTGCGACCGCGACTAATCATTGTGCTGATCGTTGTCTTTGTTCTCGGGACAGTCATCAGTGCCGGCCCATCACTCTCGACATCTGCGCAGGCTGCCGACCCGCCGACGCCGACTGCAGCCCCTCGCGATGGGGGACTACACCCGATCTCGCCCTCCTCGCCGCTGTTTGGTCATACCATTGACCCGCGCCCGCTGCACGATCGCCAGCAGCGTCAGGCGGGCCTTGCCGCCGCACCGCAGGCGAAACCGCTTCCCCCCGAACTGCTCGACCGGCTACAGCAGACAACATCTCGCAGTGCGCCGAAAATCCCTCGTGCCGACGGAGCCTCCCTTGCGCAGACATCGTCGGGCTGTACGCAGTGGATCCTTAACCCAGGGCTCACGGATACGAATGGGAACGGCACATTGGAGAAGACGGACTTAGACCCGTCAGGCGCTAAGGCGAACTGGTACACCGATATTGTGACCGCGACCATTGAGAAAACCATCTTCACCTCGGCACCAAACGCAGTACGACTCCAGGATGGTGATGAGACTGTTGATGCGACCGATGTTGACATGATTAGCCAGGATCTGCAATTCAATAGTGCCGATACGGATTTTTCGCTCCAGTTCCGGCTCTACCAGACCGTCAACGATCCCGGCTACGACTCACTCTACTACGGTCTGGCCACCTTCAATGGCCCTACACTAGATAAATTTCTCTACTGGAACGTGGTTCCCGATCAGACGCCGGGTACATGGAACACGATCTACGACCGAATTGATGATCCGACACTCATCCAACTGTTGAAAGATAAAGACGCCGATCCGGTCGGCAGTGGTGTCTGGCTGGTCTTTTTCAATATCACCGATGGACTGGAGCCTTTCACCGGATCGATCATTGACGATGTCTACGCGGAAACCTGCGCTTCTAGCGGTGCAGTGAGCGGCACGGTGCAGACCGCCGGTGCCCCCGTTAGTGTCGATTTGCTTTTGGGCTACGGCACATCCTCCGGCACCTTGGAGGTGGTGAAGAGTACCACGTCACTGAGCGATGGCAGCTACAGCTTTAGCGGGTTACGGCCCCTGGCGGGGGATGGCAGTGACTGGTACCAGGTCTATTATGTGAATGACGGCACCGCCACGACGCAGGTGAGCATGTGGTCCGGGCCGTTTACCACCAAGGCAGCGAATGACAAGACGATCACTCTGTCAACGTTTGATCTGTCCAATGTCGCCTTGGATAGCCC
>CAIXLU010000293.1 GCA_903920315.1 uncultured Oscillochloris sp. | reverse complement strand
CCACCTACCAAGCAATTAAGGCTGCCGACCCCACCGCGAAGGTGCTGATCGGCGGGGTCTACATTTACGACGGCAGTTGCGCCGGTGGAGTCTGCGACGGGTTCAACTTCCTGAACGCCACCGGCGGGGTCTTTAAGCAGGTGCCCGCTGCGCGTCAGGCATTCGACATCTTCGCCATCCACCCCTACATCCCCGACCGGCGCCCGGATGAGCCAAGCATTCCGCGCATTCTTACGGTGGAAGGGCGCATCCGCAACACACGATCCTGGCTGGATACCCCGGCAATCGGGCGGGCCGACGCCCCGATCTGGGTGGATGAACTGGGCTGGTGTACGGCGACTGGCACATGCCCCGGTAACGCCCAGATGAGCGAGGCCCAGCAGGCAAACTATCTTGTTCGCTCAATGGTGATCGCGCAGCAGACTGGGGTTCAGCACCTAAGCTGGTTTCAGTTTGAGGACGCCTTTGATGACTCGGGCCGTGAGTGGAGCAATGCAGCGATTGTCCACCAACTCAGTGGCGGTACGTATTCGCTAAAGCCAGCCTACAGCGCCTATAAGACCCTGGCCACCACCCTTGCGAATGCGACGCCCATAGGTGCCGGGCCGCTCCACAGCCACGTCTACGATCCGAATGCTCCCTTCGTGGGCAGCGGCGGCACCTATGACTACCGCTACACGCAGGCCGGACAGGTGATTGATGTTCTCTGGCGACCCAATGACACGCAGGCTGTTAAGCTGCCGGTTACCGCCGGGGTCGCGGTGACGCGCATTGATATTGATGGTTCACAGACGACCCTCACACCCTCCGGCGGGACAGTAAGCCTCACGCTGAGTGAACAGCCGGTGATCATCGTCCAGGGGCCGTAGCCGATAGCCGATAGCCGATAGCCGATAGCCGATAATGGTTATCTGAAACGAATATTCTAGGATTAATACTTTTCACGCACTACCGCAAAAGACGTTCATGCGCATGGTGCACAACGCCGCGATGAAAACGAACCGTAGGGGCGCGTCGCGACGCGCCCCTCCCCGACACCCGCCTATTTTCACCTCAGTGCCAGACATCCTAACTCCCACATTCAACACCTAGATGATATAATGACGCAGTGCGGCACGATTTCGCGTTTTTCATCGGATGTTGTCTTTGTCGTGATCCACATGAAAGCAGCCATCGTAACCGAGTCCCTGACCAAACGCTACGGGGCGCGCACTGCGGTTGATCAGCTCAGCCTGAGCGTGGGCCACGGCGAGATTTTTGGATTGCTTGGCCCAAACGGTGCAGGGAAGACAACAACGATTGCGATGCTGCTTGGCCTAGTGACACCAAGCGCCGGACGAGCCATCGTTCTCGGACACGAGGTTGGGCGAGGCCCATCACCGGCCCTGCGCCATGTCGGCGCGATGATCGAGGCTCCTGCACTCTACCCGTACCTGAGCGGCTACGACAATCTGCGCGTCCTGGCGCGGGCTGGCGGCATTGCTGAGGCACGGATCGCAACGGTACTCCAGATGGTCGGTATGGCCGACCGCGCCCGCGATAAGGCCAGCGCCTACTCGCAGGGCATGCGCCAGCGCCTCGCGATTGCTGCTGCCCTGCTGCCCACGCCCGAGCTGATCATCCTTGATGAACCGACCAATGGCCTTGACCCGGCGGGTACGGTCGAGATCCGCGACCTGATCCGCGAACTGGCTGCCGATGGGCGCACCATCCTCATGTGTAGTCATTTGCTACACGAGGTGGAGCAACTCTGCGGGCGGGTGGCAATTCTCAAGGAGGGTCGTCTGATCGCCCAAGGCACCGTGGATGATCTGCTGTGCCGTGACTCAAGAATCCGCCTGCGCGTTGCGGGCGACCAGGAACGGGCGATCTTGCTGCTGCGCGCCCTACCCTGGGTACGCGGGGTTGTCGCCGAAGGCGACCTGCTCCTGATTGATGCGCCGGTCACGCGGGTGGCCGAGATCAACGCCTACCTGGCCCGCAATGAGGTGGCCGTAACCGAGATTGGTGCCCGCGAACGTTCTCTGGAATCCTTCTTTCTTGAGGTAACCAGTGGTCGCTGATCTGCGCAACCTGATCTCTGCCGAGTGGCTCAAGCTCAGCCGTCGCCCCCTGGGCTGGATCCTGCTGGGCGTCTTCCTAGGGCTGATGCTGCTCTATCTCGCCACCTGGGCGCTGATTGTCATGCTCCACACGAGTTCGCTGAACGGTGGTCGCGCCCGCTTTGCGGTACTTAGCCCAGCGCAGATTACCGAAATCCAGCGGCAGATCAGCTTCCCCGGCATCTTTGGCGCGGTGCTGGGACAGGTGAATAGCACGGGCGGGATCTGCGCGATCATCCTGGCTGCCGGGTTTCTCGGCAGCGACTACAACTGGGGGACGCTGCGCGTCCTGCTGACTCGCGCACCTCATCGCGGAGCCTATCTTCTGGCCAAGCTGATCACGCTGTTGCTCGGTCTTATGGCCGCGATCCTGCTGGCCTTGCTGCTCGGTACGCTGCTCGCCCTGGTCTGTTCGTCTACACTGAGCCTACCGCTCCACCTTCGTCCCCGCGATCTGCTGGCCCTACCCGTCGGCATCCTGCGCTCGCTCTATGTCATCCTGCCGTATGTCATCATAACCCTGTCCAGCGCCGCCTTCGGGCGCTCGGCCCTGGCTGGTGTTGGTGGCGGCATGATCTTCCTGGCCCTCGATGTCAGCGCCGGATCGCTCAACACCATCGGCAGCATCAACCCACTGGTGCGGCTGCTGGTGAATCTCCTGCTCCAGCCCAACATTAACACCCTTGTCGTCCTCAACAGCCAGCTTTTTGGACTTGACCAATCCGTGCTGCTGAGCAGCCTCGATCTGGCGCTGCTACCCTCGCCGTTTCAGGCCACACTGGTGATTGCGGCCTACTGCGTATGCTTCTACTGGGGAGCCTATCGCCTGCTGCTGCGTCGGGATGTGATGGGCGCGCATTAGACAAGCTTTGGGAAACGGATTTTTGTTCATAGTGTGCGTTTCTTTCCCACCAGATGCGGGTTGGCAGGCTGGAAGCCTGCACTACGGAAGGTAAACCTGATACCTGACACCTGATACCTATAGTCCGAAAGGGGAGACATAATGGAAAGCACTGTTGCACTCGATAGGCTTGCCCTAGATCGTGATCTGCACACACTCCAGCAGCAAAAACAGATCTGGGAGATTCTGCCGGTGACGCAGAAGATCGATCTGCTGCTCGAAACCCGCCACCTGCTTGGTGTCCACGCCGATGAGTGGGTGCGCCTGTGTGTGGAGGCCAAGGGCATCGCTCCCGACTCGCCCTGGGTTGGTGAGGAATGGGTGACGGGGCCGTGGGCAATTGCCGAGGTGATCAATGGCTACATCGAGACGCTGCACACGATTGCGAAAGGCCGTTTGCCACAGCCTAACAACGTGTGTACCCGTCCAGATGGCCAGGTGATCGCTCAGGTTTTTCCGTCTACGATCTACGACCACCTGCTGCTGAACGGGATTACCGCCGAGGTCTGGATGCAGCCGGGGGTAACGGAGGAAAACCTGGCCAACGAGATGGCCTCGTTCTACCACAATCCCGATCCCGAGGGCGTGGTGGTGCTGGTGCTAGGAGCCGGTAACGTCAGCGGCATTCCGCCACTCGATGTGATCTACCACATGATCGTGCGCGGCCATGTGGTGATGCTGAAGATGAACCCGGTGAACGATTATCTCGATCCGCTGATCGAGGCGGTCTTCGCCCCGTTTGTGCGTGCCGGTTTCCTGCGGGTGATCTCGGGCGGTGCGGAGGTTGGCGAGTACCTGACTCATCATCCGGAGGTTGACGAGATCCACCTGACGGGCAGCGCCCGTACCCACGACGCGATCTTTTTCGGGACGGGACCGGAGGGTGAGGCGCGGCGGGCGCGCAACGAGTCGCTGATCAACAAGCCGGTGACGAGCGAGCTTGGCGGAGTCGGGCCGCTCATTATCGTGCCGGGGCGTTGGAGTAAGGCGGACATACGCTTCCAAGCAGAACATGCCGTAACGATGAAACTGCATAATAGCGGCTTCAACTGTGCGGCGGCCCAAGTGATGATCCTGTCTGATGACTGGGACCAGCGCGAGGAATTTATGGCCGCCGTGCGCCACGTGCTGCGGGAGCTACCCTCGCGCCATGCCTTTTATCCCGGTGCCGCCCAGCGCCAGCGCGAGGCGGTGGCGGCCTACCCGCAGGCCGAAACCTTCGGTGGCGATGTGCCGCGCACCCTGATCACCAACATCGATCCCCAGAGCAACAACCCCTGCTTCAGCAGCGAGGTTTTTGGTACAGTCTTCGCCCAGATCAGCCTACCGGGAAAGGATGCCGCATCGTACCTACGCAACGCGGTAGATTTCTGTAACCAGCGACTGATGGGCACGTTGGGCGCATCCATCATCATTCACCCAAAGACGCTCCGCAAATTGGGGCCAGCCTTCGAGGACGCCCTCGCCGTCCTACGCTACGGCTCAATCGGCGTGAATATCTGGTCTGCCGCCGCCTTCCTGATCCCCGAGGCCACCTGGGGCGCGCATCCCGGCCACACCGAGGATAATATCCAGAGCGGGATCGGCGTGGTGCGCAACTCGCTCATGTTCGACCGGCCACAGAAGACAGTGGTGCGCGGCTCGTTCTACCCCTTCCCGCGCAGTTGGCTCCACGGCGACTTCAACATTTTCCCCAAGCCGGCCTGGTTTGTCACCAACCGCACCGCCAGGGAAACCGCCCGTCTGGTGTCGGGGTTGGCCGTAGACCCTCGGCTCATCCGGCTGCCGGCGATCTTCGCCCTGGCGTTGCGGGGTTAGACAGATCTATCGCTTGGGCTTGGCAATGGAGACGCGCACCTGCTTGCCGCGCAGCGATGTGCCGCTCAGTATGTGTAGCACCTTCTGTGAGTGTTCGTTGGGTATCTCCACAAAAGAGAAGCGGTCGTAGATGTCAATGCTGCCGATGCTCTTGCCGGGCAATCCGACCTCATTGGCAATTGCGCCGACAATATCAGCCGGGCGGATGCGGTCGAAGCGACCAACATCAAGGAAGAGCCGCACCATGCCGGGTTCGGCACCCACGGCGTCACCTGCCACACTGCTAATCGTCTCGTCCTGATCTACCTCATTCAGCAGCAGTTTAAAGGCGGCGGCGGCGAGATCAACCGCATCGTGCTCCTCCGCCATCTCCTCGACCATCAACAGGTAGGGATCGAGGTCGCCCTGCTCAAGCACCTCGCGCAGCGCATCGCGAAACGCCTCACGCCGCCGCGATGCCACATCAGCCAGAGTCGGCAACTTCTCGCGCTGGATACGGGTGCGACCAGATCGCTCGATGATCTGGAGCATCCGCCGCTCGCGTGGGGTGATCAGCGTAATCGCCAGACCCTTGCGCCCGGCCCGCCCGGTGCGCCCGATCCTGTGGATGTAGGCATCAGGGTCGTTGGGTACATCATAGTTGATCACATGAGTCACATCAGGGATGTCCAACCCACGGGCGGCGACATCAGTGGCCACCAGCAACTCAGCCGCCCCTTCGCGGAATCGCTTCATCACTCGGTCGCGCTGAACCTGGCTCAGATCGCCGTGAAGGACATCGGAGAGGTAGCCGCGACCCTGAAGGCTCTCGCCAATGTTATCGGCTTCGCTACGGGTACGGCAGAAGATAATCGCCGAGGTAGGCGTCTCGACATCGAGGATGCGGCACAGGGCGTCGAGTTTCTCACGCGGCATTACCTCGTAGTAGGTCTGACGGGTAAGTGTCGCGGTATGCTGCTCAGAGACAATGCTGATCCGCTTCGCGTTCCTGGTGTAGCGCTGGGCCAGACCAAGCACCGCCTCGGGCATCGTGGCCGAGAAGAGTGCCGTCTGACGAGTCTGCGGGGTCTGCTGAAGAATAAACTCAATATCCTCCGCGAAGCCCATATCGAGCATCTCATCGGCCTCGTCCAGAACTACCGTACTAATCTGATCGAGGGCAAGAGTCCCTCGGCGCATATGATCCATGATCCGACCAGGGGTACCAACCACCACCTGCACGCCCTTTTCCAGCGCGCGCAGTTGGCGATAGATCGGCTGGCCGCCATAGACCGGGGCCACACTGATTCGTCGGCCCTTCCCATATTTATAGATCGCCTCGGCCACCTGCATCGCCAGTTCGCGGGTGGGCGCAAGGATCAGCGCCTGGGGCACCTGCTCGTCACGCAGACGCTGGACAATCGGCAGGGCGAAGGCTGCCGTCTTACCCGTGCCCGTCTGGGCCTGGGCAATCACATCACTCGTCGAAAGCATTACCGGAATGGCTTGCTCTTGTACCGGGGTCGGCTCGTCGTAACCGAGATCAGCGAGAACCTTAAGGATTGGCTCGCTAAGCCCAAGTTCGGCAAATGTTGGCATAGAATACGGTCTCATTTCTTGTTATGCTGGCGGCTCACGCCGCAGAGTTACCTATGATTCGGATACGTTCCGAAAAGGCAGGTCGCTACGCTAACAGAACATTATACCACTGTCGCTAACACATCCATCCAGAAGGGATGTACTACCCTAACCCCCAGCGTTCGCGCACACGGCGCTCTAAAGGGGCGAAGATAGACTGGTCGAGGCTCACGCCGACGATGATAATCATCACCATCACCGCCATGACCTGGGCGGCATCGTTGAGATCGCGCCCGGTCTGAAGCAGATTGCCCAGACTGAGGGTGAAGTAGAGCAACTCGCCCGCCATGAGCGAGCGCCAGGCGAACGACCAACCCTGCTTCAGACCGCTGAGGATAGCTGGCAGAGCCGCTGGCAAGACCACCTGGGTGTAGATGGCGATTCCGTGCGCCCCCAGCGTATGCGCCGCCTTCAGATAGAGCGGTGGCGTATTCTTGACACCCGCCTCGACGCCCAGAATAATTGAGAAGAGGGCACCGAGGACCACCACAAAAATGATCGCCCGCTCACTCAGGCCGAACCAGAGGATGGCCAGGGGCAGCCAACAGACGCTCGGCAGCGCCTGGAGGCCCAGCACCAGCGATCCGAGGGTCTCGTTCAATGCCTTAATCCGCCCGATCAGCAGGCCAAGGATGAGGCCCAGCACCAGGGAGATGCCGTAGCCAATCGCCAGTCGTCGCAGGCTGACCAGGGTGGCGGTGACAAACGTTCCCTTGCGCAGACCTCGGATCAGAGTTTCTAGCACGGTGAAGGGGCCGGGGAAAAGGTATTCTGGCCAGATCCCCGCACGGGCCACGCCTTCCCAGAGGGCCAGCAGCACGAGGTAGAAGGCCAGTCGGCGCAGCCAGGGCATGAGGGACTCGCGGCTGATCCCGAGCCAACGCGGCGGAGTGCGTGTCTCATTGGGCATGGACTCCTCCGGCGGTATCGTCGGACTCGTGTAGAACCTTCAGGATCGTGGCCGCCTGATCCACCAGGGCGTGATCCTCAAGTCGGCGCGGGCGCGGCAGATTGATGCGAAACTCGCGGATGATCCGCCCCGGTCGCGGCGCAAAGACCAGCACGCGGTCGCCAAGAGCGATGGCCTCGCGCACATTATGCGTGACGAAGAGGATGGTCTTGCGAGTGGCGGCCCAGATCGTCTCCAGTTCAATCTGGAGCCGGTCACGGGTGAGGGCGTCGAGTGCGCCGAAGGGTTCGTCCATCAGCAGCACCGCTGGGTCGAGGGCCAGGGCGCGGGCCAGGGCGACGCGCTGGCGCATGCCCCCCGAAAGCTGATGGGTATAGCTACGCTCGAATCCCGTCAGATGGACAAGGTTGATGAATCGCTGGGCGATCTCTGCCCGCTCCTTGGCACCAATGCCCGCCTGGCGCAACCCAAATTCAACATTGTGCTGGACATCCAGCCAGGGAAAGAGCGCCGCCTCCTGAAAGAGCAGCACCCGGTCGGTGCCGGGGCCACGAACCTCGTGCCCATTGGCCCAGACTGTCCCGCCACTGGCGGAATCAAGCCCAGCGATGATGCTCAGGAGGGTAGACTTGCCGCAGCCGCTTGGCCCGAGCAGACAGATGAACTCACCCGCGTGGACATCCAGATCCACCGGATGCAGAGCCTCGACCGTGCGGCCCCGCGACACAAACGTCTTGTGAATGCCGGCGATACGGAGAGGGATTCCACCGGGGGGCGGCTCTGATTGAATAGTGATCCCGGCGCGGGTCATCTGCACCTCGCCAACCATACGTTCAGTCATCATCTTATCCTTCTTCGAGCTACGACAACCTTCTCTGTGATCACAAAACCGCAGAAATAACGCTGTCATTCTGTCACACTTCATTTTGCTCAGCGTGACAGATTACCCGCGACGGGACACGTGAAAAGATTCGCTTGCCGAACAGTATAGCGGTGTGTGCAATGATATGGCTAGTACAGGGTTCCGAAACTTCGCAATGGGTTTAGATATGCGTCCCATCTACGATGATTCGGTGGCCGGGTTCCGGCCGCCAGAACCCGGCCACCGAATCCGCACGGGTGGAATGTATCCACAACCCATTGCGAACTTCCGAGAATCTTAGATGTATGGAGTGTCTCACCATACGTGCAGGATGCGTTACACTGTGCTATCAACCATGCCCTAGAAAGGATCGCCTCGGTGAAAGAACTGACCCTAGTGGTGTGCCCACACGACACAGCGCGCAACCCAGAGGGCTGGAGCCGTTTGGCACACTACATGGCCACTCGGCTTGATAGACCGATCCGCTTTTCCCGCTCCTCGGACTTTGCCGCGTTTCGCCAGAGCATCACGAGTGCAGATCTGGTCTATAGTAATCCGGCAGACTCGCTGAGACTACTCGACACGCATGGATTCCGCGCACTGGCACATCCCGCGCACTGCTACGATGAGGCTCTGCTGATCACCGGGCCAGAGGGCAATCTCCCCTCTATCGAGGCGATCCACGGTGCCGTGGTATCTACCGTCACATCGCTGCTGCCGAGCCGCCTCGCCCTAAAAATGCTGCGCGAACGCGGCGTAACCCCGGCAAACCTGACTCATCGTGACTCCTGGCTCAGCGTGATGCGCAGTGTCTGGAACGGGGAGGTTCCCTTCGGTATCATCTATCGCGATGCCTATGATGAGATCTCGCCCCAGGGCCGTGCGATGGTGCGCGTCTTGGAGACGACGAATGAGCGTGTGGCCTTTCATATGCTCTGCGCACAACCGTCTATCTGCGACTCATTCTCACGTCTCACTGATCTTCTGACCACAATGAGCGCCGACCCAGAGGGGATGGCAGTGCTGACCAGCCTACATGTCCAAGGATGGCTCCCTGTTGCCGACGACGACCTCGCTCGGTTGCGAGCGCTGCTGGCTTGAGCTTTTTAGGCACGAGACAAGGTTTCAGAGGCCAGGTTTCAGGTTTCAGGCAAAGCACATCACAACGCTCTGCGTGGGCCAAAATGGTAAAGTAGCCGCGAACCTTGTCCTACATCCGGGAGGTACACAATGGCAGAGGATCTACGATCACTGGTTGAGCGGATCCACGCGATGCCGCCGCAGGTTGTGTACGCCTTTGCGGGGGCGGGTAGTCAGGCTCTCTGGTGGCTGCATCGTGTGGAAGGATCATCGCGCACACTGCTAGAGGCAGTTGACTGCTACGCGCCGCGCTCGCTGGAGGCGCTGCTGGGTGCTCCGCCAACCCAGTCGGTGAGCGCCGAAGTGGCGCGAGCGATGGCGGTGCGGGCCTACACGCGGGCGTCTTTGCTTTCAGATCGGCGCGGGCCGTTGTTGGGGGTGGGTTGCACGGCGGCGCTGGCCACCGACCGTGAGCGGCGTGGGGCCGACCGCTGCTTCCTGGCGATCCGTGAGGCAAACATTGTGCAGGGCTATGCACTGACTATGAGCAAGGAGCGCGGGCGTGAATCGCAAGAGGATCTGGTGTCGCAGTTGGTGATTGGTGCTATTGCCGTCACCTGTGGCGTGCGCGACGAGGTATGGCTGACGCTTAAGCCGGATGAGGATCTTTTTTGCTGGTAGTTAGCGGCAAAGCCGCTAACTACCAACAAAGTGATGAATTAACGCTGAAGCAGCACCTCGATTTTGGCGAGCAGGCGGGGGAGATCAACGGGCTTGGTGTCGTAATCATCACAGCCGGCGGCGAAACACTTCTCCTGGTCGCCCGCCATTGCGTGGGCGGTGAGGGCAATCACAGGCACGGTGGTGATCTCGGGGATGGCCTTGATTGCGCGGGTGGCCTCCCATCCATCCAGTACCGGCAGACTCATATCCATTAAGATCAGGTCGGGACGTTCGGAGCGCGCCATCACCACGCCCTGCTCGCCGTCCGTCGCGATCACTACTTCGTAGCCCTTGCGCTGGAGCCGTCGCGACAGCATGTCGCGATTCATCTCATTATCTTCGACAAGTAAGATCTTGGCCATCGCCCGACTCCTTTCCCTCAGGAGGCATGCGTTATTCTAATCTATCCGTACCATTATGCGTATCATAACACAATGCAGGAAAGTGGAATGAAGCCCAACACCCTGACGCCACCACATCCGCCCGACTTTCCGATCACTACGGTGATGCAGATTGTGTCGGAGGCCATGCACGCCTTCAGGCAGCCGCTGATTGACCAGATGGGTCACACGCAGCAGACTCCGTTCCGCATTCTGGTGGCCACGATCCTCAGCCTGCGCACCAAAGATACGCTCACGGCGGTGGTTGCTCCTCGGCTTTTCACCGTTGCGGATACACCCACGACCATACTGGCTCTGGGCGATGAGCGTCTGGCCGAGCTGATCTACCCGGTGGGATTCTATCGCACCAAGGCTCGCAGTATCATTCAGATCTGCTCCATCCTGCTAGATCGCTACGACGGCGCGGTGCCAGCCGATCTTGATGCGCTGCTGGAACTGCCCGGCGTGGGCCGTAAGACGGCCAATCTGGTGATGACTGCCGGATTCGGGCTTCCCGGTATCTGTGTAGACATCCACGTTCACCGCATCTGCAACCGCTGGGGTTATGTGTCTACCAAAAACCCCGACGCCACCGAACAAGTTCTACGCGCTCAGTTGCCGCCGCGTTACTGGATTCCGATCAACAATCTCCTGGTGACACTCGGGCAACATATCTGCCACCCCACCTCGCCACACTGCCGCATCTGCCCACTGACCGCTTACTGCGCCCGTGTGGGCGTGACACGCAGCCGGTAGCCGATAGCCGATAGCCGGACATCAGCGGCTCTTTTCATCGGGTGTTGTACGCGAATCGCATAGTTATCTGAGACAAAAACAATACCGGCCCCGGTCGTTAGACCAAGGCCGGTATCATCTGGCGTCTCCGGTGCGGATCGAACGCACGACCTACCGCTTAGGAGGCGGTTGCTCTATCCACTGAGCTACGGAGACGTAGGCGTGGAGCATGGGCGGCAAGTCTACCATATGGCCTGTTGCTGCGCAAGCTGTCCTCACAAAATCCTCTGCCATTGTGATGCTATACTATCCGTAGCAACCACAAGGCTAGGAAAGAAGATACGTGCTGCTGCGACGTCTACTCGCGCCCGTTGTGGCGCTACTCACTCATTGGAGCTACCCGCGCCGGTTTTCCACGGCTGGCATCGTGATCGCCACACTCCTCGTGGCTCTCGCCAGCTTGCTGCTTTGGCAAAATCAGGCCCTGATGGCAACTCTGGTCCTGGGGATTGCGCTGGTGGTTATGCTGACGTTCACCGTCCTTGGACTCTCGGTCATCGAGGATGTGAACGATCTGGCCGTCATGATCGGGCGTATCGCGTCGGGTGAGCATCAGGTGCCACCGATGCCCGCCAGCGATAGTGAGATCGGTGTGGTCGCCCACAGTTTGGCTGATCTCTCCACGGAGTGGGCGCTCAGCGGATTGTACCGTCAGGCGATTGTTGAGTACGCTGTTGACAGCATTATGATCATTGACGAGCATGACTCGATCACCACCTTCAACCCAGCCGCCGAGCATATGTTTGGCTATACTGCCAGCGAGATCATTGGCCAGCCCATCTCTCGCCTGATCCCCGATCCGCTCCACCGCCAGTATAAGCTGATCAGCATTGGCAACGAAATTACTGGTCGCCGCAAAGATGACAGCGTCTTCCCGATGGATCTCAGCTCGGGCCAGATCATCCTCGACCGTCGCCGAATCTATGTGGTGATCCTGCGCGATGCCACGCGGCGTAAGCAGGCAGAAGAGGAACTACAGCGCGCCCGTGACGATGCCGAGGCTGCCAGTCGCTCGAAGAGTACCTTCCTGGCCAATATGAGCCACGAGTTGCGCACCCCGCTGAATGCGATTATCGGCTACAGCGAACTACTGATTGATGATGTCGTAGAGATGGGTCATGAGAACTTAGAGAGCGACCTGCGCCGCATCCATCGCGCTGGTACGCATCTGCTTGGCCTGATCAGCGACATCCTTGATATCTCGAAGATCGAGGCTGGTAAGATGGATCTGCGCTACGAGCAGTTCGACCTCGCCCCGATGCTCAGTGATGTCGAGCTGACGGTCGCACCTCTGGCGACCCAGAACGGTAACCGCTTCGAGATTAGCTATGATGGCCAGCCAGCAACACTCTTTGCCGATCCCGTGCGCGTGCGGCAGATTTTGGTCAACCTGCTTGGCAACGCCTGTAAGTTTACGAACCAGGGCACTATTACGCTGCGCATCCTCACGGATACACAAGATGGCGATAGCCGAGGTATCCTTCAGCCCTTTGATTTCATCCGCTTTGACGTGGCTGATACCGGTATCGGTATGACATCCGAGCAATTGGCACGCCTGTTTCAACCCTTCACTCAGGCCGACGACTCGACGACGCGCAAGTACGGCGGCACCGGTCTGGGCCTGGCCCTCTCTCGCCATTTCTGTCAGATGATGGGTGGGACGATTGAGGTGGTGAGTACCCCTGACACGGGTTCGACCTTCATCGTGCGGCTGCCCCTGCGCGACCCGGAAGATGTCTCCGCCGAGGCGTCTGAGCGGGATGCGGTGGAGGGACGGCGGTAGACGTCTGATGCTGATGGCTGGCGGTTCTATAGCCAACCATCAGCATAGGAGAGATCTACCTCACGCCCTCAAGCTGATCTTCAAGGTCGGCGTGCAGCTCGCGCAGTCGGTCGAGGGTCGTCTCGTCGGCCTGCCACAGCCCGCGACTGCTGGCTTCAAGCAGGCGGCTGATGGCGTTACGGGCGGCCTCGGGGTTGGCTGCCTCCAGGCGCTTGCGCATCGTGTCGTCGAGGACGAAAGTGGCTGCGGCTTGGTCGTAGACCCAATTATCCACCGCTTCGGTAGTAGCGCTCCAGCCGAGCATATAGGTGAAGCGGTTGGCGATCTCGGCCGCACCGTTGTGTCCGTGCTTAAGCATGCCTTCGTACCACTTGGGGTTGAGCAGTTTGGTGCGATACTCCACGCGCAGCACTTGATCAAGGCTCTGCACCTTGGTCTCAGCGGTGAAGCTCTCGACATAACTGAGGGCCACGCTGTGGCCGGTGGCCCGCTCGGCGGCGGCCTTCAGCGCACCCGAGTAGCCGTAGTAGTGCTGCATATCGGTCAGGCCATACTCAACACTGTCAATCTCCTGGGCCACCCGCCCAACCGTGCTGAGGAGCGAGCGCAGCACCTCGGGCTGGGCCGCGCCGTCCTTCTTTCCGCCGAAGGCGTAGGCGTTGCGCTTGATAAAGAGATCCTCAAGTTCTTGGCGATCCTCCCAGGCTCCGCCCTCGATAGCCTCATCCACATCGGTGCCGTAGGTGCCCGATGCCTGGGTGAAGATGCGCGCCGTCGCCGCTTCCCACTCCTTGCCTTCGGCAACCATAGCGTTGACGTGCTTGCGGATAAAATTCTGCTCCTCAGGCTCCTCGGCGGCGGCCGCATCGCGGATGAGCCGGTCGAGTTGATCCATCGTGCCGGCGAAGGTGTCGCGGAAAATGCCCGAAACCGTCATCAGGACATCAATGCGCGGGCGACCCAGTTCGGCGAGCGGGATGAGCTGGTAGCGCCCGATCTTGCCCTGGCCGTCCTTGATCGGGCGTGCGCCGATCAGCCCCAGGATGGTGCCAATCGCCTCGCCCTTGGTCTTGATTGCGTCAAGCCCCCAGAGTACCTGGGCGATTGTCTCGGGATACGCGCCGTTCTGCTCGCTCCGGTGCGCAGCAATCAATGCCTCGCCGATACGCACGCCACGAGTGTACGCGCTGTCGCTCGGCACGCGGAAGGGGTCGAGGGAGTGAATATTGCGACCAGTCGGTAGCACCGCCATCCCGTCGCGGATGAGGTCGCCGCCGGGGGCCGCCGGGATGTAGCCACCCGCCAATCCACGCAGCAGGTAATCAATCTCCTGAGTGTTATCACGCAGAGCGACGAGCATGGCCTTGCCGTGGGCGATTAATGTTTTTAGATTGTCGATTTCAGATTGCAGATTGTGCTGTGCTGCGAACTTCTCAATGGGTGTAGCCTGAAAAACGACACGCTGTACGAAGTCGGTACAGGCAGCCTCAACCGCATCGCGCACAGACTGAGCCGCCGTGTTACCGGCGCGGGCGAGGGAGAGCAGATCACCGTAACTCGCCACCTGCGGGCAATCGGCAATCCGCAACCTACAATCCACAATCAAGATGTCGCCTAGCCCTGGGTTGCCGTCGCGGGGAATCTTCAGCGCCTCGGCCACCAGGGTAAGCTGCTGCTCAACCGGCGGGGCCGAACCGAGGATATGCAAGCTGTCGGTGATCATCGTCTGGGCAATCTCGCGCAAGTAGGCGTAGGCCCGCGAGGCGAAATCGGCAAATGGCTCACCCGGCGTGCGCGCCAGATCGGCATCCAGGTTGAGCAGAGAGATTTTCTGAAGGATCGCATCCTCCAAATCGCCTGCTCCTTCGCGGAACTCCTCTAGCAGATCCTTCAGCCCCTGCAGTTCCTTGTAGAGCCCGGCGCGACCGTAGGGCGGGATGGCGTGACCGATAATCGTGGCGTAGCCACGGCGCTTGGCGATGTTCGCCTCAGCGGGATTGTTGATCGGATAGACGTAGAAGTGTGGCGTGTCGCCGAGCAGCACATCGGGCCAGCAATCGGCGGTGACGCCTATCTGCACGCCGGGCATCCATTCGGCGGTGCCGTGCATCCCCAGGTGAACGATTGCGTCGGCATGGAAGGTCTGGCTGATCCACTTGTAAAAGAGGGCGTACTGGTGATGCGGCGTATTTTCCCTATCGAACAGCAGCCGCATCGGATCGCCGGGCATACCAATCATCGGCTGGACGCCCACATAGACGTTGCCGATCTGCATACCGCCGAGTCGCACCGCATCGCGCCCCACCGGGGCAATGTCGCCAGGGAAAGCTCCCCAGCGTGCGTTGATCCGCTCCTGCTGGCGCGGCGAGATCTGGTGGTAGAAGCTCTCGCGGCTCGCCGTAACCGTCGCCGGGACAGGTGGATGACCGGGGGGCAGATCAGGATCGTCGGCGCGGATCGAACCTTTGATGCAACCGGCCATGGTCGCCGGGTCGCGGGGGTACGAGCCAACAGCGTAGCCCTCGGCCTTCAGACGGTCGAGCAGGGCGATCAGACTGGCTGGCACATCGAGTAGGGCGGCGGTGGCGGTATTGCCCTGACCGGGCGGGTAGTTATAAACAACGACGGCGATCTTCTTCTGGCTGTTGGGGGTACGGCGCAGCTTCACAAAACCACCGGTGATGGTCGCGAGGCGCTGGAGCCGGTCGGGCACGGTGGCGATCTCGGTGCCATGCATACCGCCGAGAACCACCGGGGCAATCGCCCCGTCCATCTCAGGCAGTGCGTAGAGCATGGTAGCCTGAAGCGGGCCGACGCCGCGCTCGCGCCAGTTATCCTCTTCTTGCACAAAGAGGGGAGCCGAGACAATATAGGGCGTATCGAGAGTGCTGAGCAGTTCGCGGGCGATACTGGCCGTGAGGCCGGCCTTGGTGCTGCCGGCTGGCCCGCCCACGAGGGGAAAGCCCATCGTGTTGATCAGCACGTCCACCTTCATATGCGTGAGCCACTCGCGTACCACAATATGGCTCTCGATGCCCATCACAAAAATGGGGATCACCCGCAGGCCGACTGACTCCAGGGCACGCACGACATCGTTATGGTACTGCGTACCTGTGAGGATATGTGCGCGGAACGAGAGTACCACCACGGTGCCAAGGGGGGCGAGGCGGGAAGAGCGAGATCCTTTCGACCTGCTCTTCTCCCATTTGATAAATTCGTCTGGCTTCGCAAAGAACTTGGGCGCGTCGGGGTGAGCGAATCCCATGTTCGGCATCTCAACCGGCGCGGCCACCTGCACCTTCGGCATGCCGCAATACTCGCGCAGGATTAGCTTGAACATGTTCGCGGCATTGGCCACGCTGCGGTTATTCCAGTAGGTGCTGACATTTGTCCAGTTGCGGAAGTCGTTCAGACGCTTGCCGGGTAAGAAATTCAGCAGCTTACTGGTGATCTTCTGCATCTTTACATAACCGTAAAGAGCATCCTCTTCACGACCACCCACCAGCAAGCGAGCCACATTCTGCACCGGCTTGGGCATACCGCCGCCCTTAAAGCTATAGTTGCCAACCTTGGTCAAACGCATCACCTCAGGCAACCCCTCGAAGGAGAAAACCACTGGCGGATCATAGCGTTCGACCACAGGCAGCAGCCACTCAGACGTTTCAGTGAGCGTGATCAGGGAGGTCATCAGACAGGCGCAGCGGGCGATAGCCGCCTCAGCCTCAGCGGGCTTGCGCTCGATGTCGCGATCCTCGAAGAGATGCAGACGAAACCCAGGAATCTCCTTGCGAACCTCGGTCTCCGCCTGGGCGAAAAAGCCCTGGCTATAGCGCTGCATACCAAGCAACAGGACGAATTCGGTCATCTGAGCCATTTATACCCTCGCTATCTCCATCTACGACAAGGTTCGCCGTTTACCGTTTGGGTACTCATAAGACGCTTCGACGCGCTACGCCTGAAACCTGAAACCTAGCACCTGAAACCTTGTCTACTGACACACACGATTCTTGCCACTGCGTTTGGCGACGTAGAGATGACGGTCGGCGGTGGCGATCATCTGATCCGGGCCACTCTCTTGCAACTCCGCAATCCCGAGGCTGATCGTCACCAGGAGCTGCGGGGTTAGCGATTCCCACGGGTAATTCTCGACGAGGGAGCGGATCTGCTCAGCGACCTGAGCGGCCTCGTCGAGGACGGTATTGGGCAGCAAGATCAGAAACTCTTCGCCGCCATAGCGGGCGACGATATCATACTCACGGGACGCCTGACGCATCAGGTCGGCCACGATGCGCAGGACATCGTTGCCGAGCATGTGCGAGTACAGATCATTGATCAGTTTAAAATTATCAATATCGGCCATGATTGCGCAGAGCGGCTGTCCAAGTTGCACCGCCTCGGCAGAGAGGTCACGAAGGCTGGTATCCACATAGCGTCTATTCGCAAGCTTCGTGAGACTATCCTCATTGGCCTCGCGCTGAAGACGAGTTGTGCGCGCCTGTAGCTCACGGATCAGGTCGTTCTGGCGCTGCTGATCACCCGTTTCGCTCATCTCAGCCCGTGGCACATAGAGTAGCAGTTGGTCGGTAAAATCACCCAGGTTCGCACTCGCGATCAGAGCGGCGGCGGCCCCACGTGCGTGGGCTGCCTCGACCGCAGCCTCGTTTTCCACTACCGCGATCATGGGCGTGGGCGTCTCGATGGATCGCCAGAGGTTCCAGATGCTCGGGTCGGCAACATTCGCAATGATCAAGGCCGGCTTCGGGTGGCGAGCCAGCAACCCCTGCGCAGCCACCATGTTAACGGCAACCATCGGGCGGTAGCCCTGGATTCGTACTGTGGTGGCAATCGTGGCTCGTAAGGTATCATTCGGCTCAATCAGCAGCGCCTCAGGCCGACGCTGTCCGCGCCGTTCGTGCATAGGGGATCGCGGCTTCCCCTCGCGGCGATCCATCACGTAGCTACTCCCAGAAATCTGCTTGGCGGCCTGCTTGAGTTCCGCTGCTACCTGGCTCATATGATCGACGCTGGTGAAATTGCGCACGTTCGTACTTGCCACCGCAATCGAGAGGCTGAGCATGCCAAACTGTCGGGCCACCCCATGCCGATCAATCCCGCGCAGATAGCCACGCTCAAGATCTATCTGGTCATAGAGGTCGCGCACCTGCTGGTCAAAGCTCGCGATAAGCTGTGTACACAACTGCTCAGGCGCATTGCCAAAGTGGACAATCGCGAAATCATCGCCACCGATATGGCCCACAAAATCGTCACGCTCGGCGGTCTCACTGATCACCTTTGCCAGCATGTGGATCGCCCGGTCGCCGCGCGCAAAACCGTAGGCATCATTAAACGCCTTGAAATTATCGAGGTCAATCCAGAGCAGCGAGAACGAGTGTTCCTGGCTCAGATGGCGTTCAAGCTCGACCTGGAGCAGCACGTTGCCGGGCAAGCCCGTGAGCGGGTTGCGCACCGGAATCTGGGCCGCACGGCGGAGGTGTCCACGGATGCGGGCCAGCAGTACATCAATATCGTAGGGCTTTACGATATAGTCGTCTGCGCCGTTGTCGAACCCCGTTACCACATCGGACGAGGTGCTGCGTGCGGTGAGGATGATCATCGGCAGGTGGGCGGTGCGTGTATCGTTGCGGAGTTGCCGGATGGCCTCGAAGCCATCCATCAGCGGCATCATCAGATCGACGAGGATGAGATCCGGCGGCTGATCTTGGGCCATCCGCACCAACTCATCGCCGTTGCTCGCGATCGCCACGTCGTAGCTCGCATCCTGAAGCGTCTCGCGGAGCAAAAGGCACAGCGCAGGATCGTCATCGGCAACAAGAATCCGTGCTTGGGGTATCATGTGCTGCCCTGTCTGATTAGCTAAAGTGTTTGACATGCAGGGTGCTCATGGCTTCCTGTAGGCAGATCTAGATAGACGGCTACCGCGATACAGCATATCATACCATTGAGTGTTTCATGTGCGATCTTCGTACACGCATAATGGCTGGCGACTGAAGTCGCGCCGGGGGGGCGCGGCGCGCCGGGCGTCGGCCTGCGCCGACGCCGGATCTGCTCTCCGGCTAAAGCCTCGACTCCACGCGATAACTCCATTAGGATTGCTACAATGGGTGAAGATACAGTGAATTTACCACACAACAACGAGGCTGCTATGGAGATAGACGAGCGTGCATTCCGCACCACCATCGGCTTGTTCGCCACTGGAGTGACCGTGGTGAGCGCGGAGGCTGGTGGCACGATCCACGGTATGACCGCAAACTCGGTTACGTCGGTCTCTCTGAATCCGCTGCTGCTGCTGATCTGTGTAGATCGGAAGGCGCATATGGCGGGGGCAATCAGCGCGGCAGGGCGATTCGCGGTGAGCATTCTGCGCGACGACCAGGAGTTTGTTTCGCGTCACTTTGCGGGGCAGGCGGGATCGAACATCCCGCCGACATTTATCCCCTTCGGCTCGGTACACCGGTTAGAAGAGTGCATGGCGGCCATCGCGTGTGTGAGCGAGCATGTGTTTGATGGCGGCGACCATATCATCGTCCTCGCACGAGTGGAGGCACTGTGGAAGGCGGAGAACGTTGGCACCCCGCTGCTCTACTTCGCGGGCGCGTACCGCCGGATCGCGCCGTAGGATATTGTCATGAAAAGAACAGGAACTGCTATGCCTCATCAGCCCTTCGGTCTCTGGCCCAGCCCGATTACGCCACGCAGTCTTGCCGACGACCTGCGGATCGGCGATGTCCAGTGGGATAGCGATGGTCGCCACATTGTCTGGCTGGAGGGTCGTGGATCCAGGGCTGTGCTGGTCTGCGCCGATAGCCAGAGCAGCGATGCCCCACGCGACCTGACTCCCGGCGATATGTCGGTACGCGCCCGCCTCGGCTACGGCGGCGGCGAGTTCTGTGTCGGCCACGGGTATGTTTTTTTTATCGAGGGCGGATCGGGACGAATCTTTCGCCAAGCCCTGAGCGGTGGCCCAGCGACCCCGATCACCCCGGCCTTCGGCCAAGCCGCCGCACCCACGCTCTCTCCCGATGGTCGCTGGTTGCTCTACGTCCACAGCGACGACGGCGAAGATTGTGTGGTTCTCGCGCCCGCCGATGGTAGTCAGTGGCCGCAACGTCTGATCACTGGCCACGATTTCTTCATGCAGCCCTGCTGGCACCCTGCGGGCGACCGTGTCGCCTATGTGGCTTGGGACTTTCCCCAGATGCCATGGGACGGCACCAGCCTGTATGTGGCCTACCTCGACATGTCCGGCCCCACGCCGGTTGCCGGTGAGCCGCGCCTGCTGGCTGGTGGCCTTGACGTGGCAATCTTTCAACCGACCTTCGCGCCTGACGGTAACACTCTAGCCTACGTGAGCGATGCGAGCGGCTGGGGCCAGATCTACGTGCGCGACCTGGCTAATGAGAGTGTGCGCCAGTTCACTGACGGTGCCGCCGAGCACGCTGCACCCGCGTGGATTCAGGGTCTGCGTACCTTCTGCTGGAGCCGCGATAGTGCGCGGATCTACTACCTGCGCAATAGCGACGGGGTGCGGCGAGTGATGGTGCAGCCCGCCACCGGCGGCCCGGCCCAGACCCTCAGCACCAGCGAGGGCTATACGTGGTTCGCCAACCCCAGTGCGTCGCCCGCCGCTGACGCCCTGGCCGGAGTTGCCTCATCGAGCGTCATCCCGACACGAGTGGTGGTCTCCTCCCCATCGGGTACTCGCGTGCTGCGGCGCAGTTCGGGTGAACTCGTCCCCACTGAGCAACTCTCGGTCGCACTACCGGTCACGTGGCCAACGGTAGGAGGCAACATCGCCCACGGCATTCTCTCCCTGCCGACAGGCTACTCGCCAGGGCAGGAGGGTCCGCGTCCGCCCGCGATCATCCGCATCCACGGCGGCCCCACCGATCAGGCGTGTGCGAGCTACAACGCCAGCACGCAGTTTTTTACCACCCGTGGCTACGCTGTGCTTGAAGTGAACTACCGGGGCAGCACGGGCTACGGGCGAGATTACATGCTCGCCCTGCGCGAGCGCTGGGGTATCTGTGACGTGGAGGACACCGTGAGCGCGGCGTGTTACCTGGGTGAAGCGGGCATCGCCGACCCGAACCGACTGGTGATCTACGGCGGGAGTGCGGGCGGCTACACCGTACTGGAGTCGCTCTGCCGTGCGCCGGGTATCTTCCGGGCCGGTATCTGTCTCTACGGTGTTTCAAACCTGTTCAGCCTTGCCGCCGACACCCACAAGTTCGAGGCCCGCTATCTTGATCAGCTCGTTGGCTCATTACCCGAGACAGTAAACCGTTACCGCGAGCGTTCGCCGATCTTCCACGCCGACCTCATCCGCGACCCGGTCGCACTCTTCCAGGGTGCCGAGGATACCGTTGTCCCACCCGCGCAGTCTGAGCAGATCGTCGCGGCCCTGCGCCGGAGCGGGGTACCGCACACCTACCAGATCTACCCCGGCGAGGGGCATGGCTGGCGTCGGCCTGAGACGATTGAGGCGTTCTACATGGCGGTCGAGGCATTCCTGCGCCAGTACGTAATCTTCGCGTAGGACAAGGTGGCAGGTGGCAGGTGCAAGGTTTCAGGTTTCAGGCCAGAATGTGGCATCGTGATGCGCTCGACCTGAAACCCGACCCCTGACCCCTGACCCCTGACCCCTGACCCCTTGTCTAGGGTGATCATATATCAAAACTATGCACCTCAACCAGAACCTCAAGCGGGCCATCGGCACTGGTGAGGTCGGAGAGGAGAATGCGGCTGAGCATGCGAGAGTGGGGCGGGAGGGAGAGATAAAAAAGGTGTGAACGACAGCCCGTATCGCGGGAGCCAAAACCGACAGCGGGGATGCTCACGTCGGGCTCGGCGGTGAGAGCGGCGCACCAGCGGCACTCCATACGCAGCGGGCCGCTTACCGTCCATATTTCGCAGAGATGAGCGTGGGCGCGCAGGTAGTCAATATGCCAGTGGGGACGTAGCTTGTCGCAGCGCTCGTGATGGCGCAGACGAGCGGCAAGTCCACCTGCTCCGAAGGCGCTGCCGACGTAGAGGTAGTAGCCCGCAGGGAAGGTGAAGCTCCCAAGCCTGCCGACCTGAAGATCGGCAATGGCATGATCGAGCTGAAGCACCAGAACATAGCTGCCCTTCGCCATCGCATGATCCTCGGGTTATGTGGATTACAGACAACCATGCGGCTCCGCCGCACAACACCCGATAAAAATGGCCGCTGGCGTCCGACTATCGGCTATCGGCTATCGGCTATCGGCTATTTTCACATCAGTGTGACCATCAGCATAACCAATGGAAGGACATCCCGCAAATTGAGAGTGGGCCACTCAGCCCTCGCACACATCAAACACAGTCCTTCCGCCGCAGTGCTACAATACAGCGCAGTTTCGCCCTTGCCCTCACCCACCGAAATCACGGAGCCACCTCCATGTCCCAGTCTATCGCCGCCGACCGCGCCCGTGGTGCCTTGCTTGGCCTCGCAGTCGGCGATGCCCTTGGCACAACCCTAGAGTTCACTGGTCCGCTCGATCCCTTCACGCCGCGTGTTACCCAGATCGTCGGTGGTGGTCCCTTTGGCTTGCCCCCCGGTGCCTGGACTGATGACACCAGCATGGCTCTCTGCCTCGGCCAGAGCCTGGTGGCCTGCGGAGGATTCGACGCCCGCGATCAGATCGAACGCTATGTGCGCTGGTGGCGCCTGGGCGAAAACTCCGTTACCGGTCGCTGCTTTGATATTGGCAATGCCACCAGCGCCGCCCTCCGGCGCTATGGTGAGAACCACGACCCTTTTGCTGGCGACCCTAGCCCCTCGGCGGCGGGCAACGGCTCGCTCATGCGTCTGGCCCCCGTGGCCCTGGCCGCCGCCCGCGAGTCCGAGGCGATTGAGTGGGCCGGACTCCAGTCGCGAGTCACCCACGCCGCCCGCGAGGCGGTGGACGCATGCCGCTTCTATGCGCGGCTGCTCTGGCGTTCCGCCGGTGGGGCATCCCGGGAAGAGTTGCTCGACATCGGTGCCGGGGTTGATCTTGATCTGGCCCCGGCAGTGGCGACCGTGGCTGGTGGCAGTTACCAGCGTGCCATGCCTCCGGTCATCCAGGGCACCGGCTATGTCGTCCGTGCCCTAGAAGCCGCCCTGTGGGCCTTTTACCACAGTACCTCATTTGAGACGGGAGCTATCCTCGCCGTAAATCTTGGCCAGGACGCCGATACCACAGGGGCGATCTACGGCCAGATCGCCGGGGCACACTATGGCATGATGGGCATCCCGGCAGCATGGCGCACGTGCGTTCTGTGGCACGATCAGATTATCGCTCTCGCCGACGATCTGGCGGCGACGGGGACACGACGATCTACCCTATGATATCTGTTCGATGAGGGACTTCTATGTCATCGGGTACGACCACTGCTCCTATTCTGGGCGATCACGAGAGTCATCCGAGCCATATTGTGTGCGTCGGCGCATCGGCGGGCGGACTCCAGCCCCTCCAGATCTTCTTCGAGCGCATGAGTGAGAGCAGCGGTATGGCCTTTGTGGTCATCCAGCACCTCTCGCCCGACTTTAAGAGCCTGATGGGCGATCTGCTCCTGCGTCATACGCGCATGGTGATCCACAGCGTCGAGGATGGGATGTTGATCGCGGCCAACGCGGTCTACCTTATTCCCTCCGGCACCCAGATGACCGTGGCCCACGGGAGACTCTACCTCGCCCAGCGGGTCAAGCAAGATCACCTCATCCTGCCGATTGATATTTTTCTCCACTCGCTTGCGGACGATTGCGGCGACCGTGCCATTGCCGTGATCCTCTCCGGGGCCGGATCAGACGGCTCTATGGGAGTCCAGGCGGTGGCTGCCGCCGGTGGCCTGGTGGTGGTGCAATCGCCTGAGACTGCCCAGTTCGACAGTATGCCGCGCAACGCTATCGCCACCGGTGTGGTTGATGTCGTCCTTGGCCCCGAGGACATCCCTTCTGCACTGACGAGCTACAGCGACAACCCCGGCTCGATCCTGGCCCTGGCCCGCACACTTGCCCAGATGGACGAGAGTGGCGAGGGCGGCGACCATCATGTGGCCCAGATCTTCTTCTTCCTACGCAGCCGTTGGGGCGTTGATTTTGCTAACTATAAGCCAACAACGATTGGGCGCGGCATTGAGCGGCGCATGGCGCTGCATAAGATTAGCCACATCCCCGAGTATGTGAGCCTGCTCGCTGCCGATCCGGAAGAGATTGCCGCACTCTACCGCGATCTGCTCATCCACGTCACCGAGTTCTTCCGCAATCCCGAGGCGTTCCGTGTCCTTGAGACCCAGGTCGTCCCGGCGATCTTTCGCCGTAAGAGCGCCAACGACGATATCCGGGTCTGGGTGAGCGGCTGCTCTACTGGCGAGGAGGCATACTCGGTAGCGATTCTGTTTCACGAGCAGGCTCTCAAGCTGAACGCGGTCAGCAAGATTACGGTTTTTGCCACCGACCTGCATCGGCCTTCACTCAGCTTTGCCTCGCAGGGTATCTATGTGGGCAGCGCCCTCCAGAGCGTGAGTCCGGAGCGGCGGGCGGCCTATTTTCAAGAGGAATCGGGCGGCTACTATAAAGTCTCCGCCGAACTGCGCAAGCTGGTCGTCTTTGCGCCGCAGAACCTGATTAACGATCCGCCCTTCACCCGGATCGATCTGGCTACGTGTCGCAACCTGCTGATCTATCTCAAACCTCCGGTTCAGGAAAAAGTGATCGCGTCGCTGCATTTTTCCTTGCGCAGCGATGGCTTTCTTTTTCTCGGCACCAGTGAGGGCATTGGCCGCATCTCCAGCGAGTTTGAGCCGGTTGATAGCCACTGGAAGATCTTCCGTAAGGCTCGTGACTCCCGCCTGCCTCTCGATATGGTTGCCCGCGATCTCTCCGTATCCACCGCCCTCACCCAGACCGCTTCGCCCATGATGCCGCGCTCGATGGTTGGGATTGATCGTCATCTGATGAGCGACTACGACCGCTTGCTGGAGCGCTATATGCCCAGTGGCATGTTGCTCAATCAGCAGCATCGTCCTATCCATTACTTTGGCAATGTGTCCCGCTATCTGCGCCAGGCCCGTGGGCGACCGGAGACCGATATCCTGCGCATGACCGATTCGAGTCTGAGTCTAGCCCTGAGCAGCGCCCTCCAGCGTGCGGCGAAGGCCGACCAGTCGGTGATCATGAAGGGTGTCCAGGTGAGTACGCTTGATGGTGACCGCTATGTGGATGTGACGGTTGAGCGACTGAGCGACCCCCGCGCCCGGATCGATCACTTTATCGCCACGTTTGACGAGTTGCCGATCACGCCGACCACACCGACCACGGGCAGTCGCACCGACCCCGATGATACTCCCAGCGCCGATACCTTCGCACCGACGGATGGCTGGCGACATCGGGTGGATGATCTTGAACAGGAGCTGAGTTTCACCCGCGAGATCCTTCAGACCACCATTGAGGAACTCCAGACGAGCAACGAGGAACTCCAGAGTACCAACGAGGAGTTGCTGGCAGCCAACGAGGAACTCCAGAGTACCAACGAGGAGCTCCAGTCGGTCAACGAGGAATTGTTCACCGTCAACGCCGAGTTCGAGTTGCGCAATAAAGATCTCAAGGATCTCAATCGCGACTACGACGATCTCATCCGTAGCACACGAGTGGCCCTGGTCTTCCTCGACCGCGACCTCCAGATTCGCCGTTACAGTCCGATGATTGAGGGCTTTTTTGATTTGCGGCCCTTCGACATGGGACGCCCCATTGCCAGCATTGCCTACAAGCTCGATGGACAGGCCGAACTACTGGCTGATCTCCAGGCGGTGGCAACGGGTGGTGATGCAGTGATGCGCGAGGTGCGCGGGCAAAACGGGCGCTGGTTCCAACTCCGCGTTCGCCCCTTCCTCAACGAAGCTCAGGAGCGCCTTGGCGTAGTGTTGATGTATATTGACATCAGCGAACTCAAGCAGGCTCAGGAGCGCGCCCTGCTCAGTGAACACCTCTTTCAAACCACCATCGAGAGCAGCCTTGACTCCTTCTTCATCTACGCGGCGGTGCGCAGTATTCATGGTGAGATTATTGACTTCCGCGTGTTGGAGGCAAACTCCGTCGGTGCAGATCGTTTTGGTCTTGCTCGACACGAACTGATTGGTCGGCGGATCTCGGAAGTTCTCAACAGCCCCGCCGGCAACGCCCAGATGATCCGCGACTATCAGGCGGTGATGAAGGCGGGCACATCACTGATCCGCGAGTTCGAGTCCGAGATAAACGGTCAGCACCGCTGGCTGCGCCAGCAGGTGGTGATTGTCGGCGATGGGGTGGCCGTCACCAGTTCCGACATTAGCGACCGCAAGGCGTTCGAACTGAAGCTGAAGGCCCAGCAAGAACGGCTCGACATGGCCCTCAGCGGTGGCGGTCTGGGTACCTGGGATATCGATCTTGCCAGCGGGCGTATGACGTTGGATGATCGCGCCATGGCCTTCTTTGATCTGCGCCCCGACGAGGTTGAGCAGACCCGCGCCTTCTGGGGCACCCGGATTCACCCCGACGACCTCGTCCATGTGCGCGAGGTGTTTAGCGCATATATGGATGGGAACGCGCACATCCTTGAGCTAGAGTTGCGTATGCGCCACCGTGATGGTTCGTGGCGCTGGATCAGTAGCCGTGGCCGGGCGGTGGAACGAGATACAGCAGGGGTGCCGCTGCGCATGGCGGGTACATACCAGGACATCACTGAGCGGATGGATGCCAAGATTCAACTGCGCGAGAGCGAGCGGCGCTACCAGACCCTCAGCGAGACCTCGCCGGTGGGTATCTTTCGCACTGACGCGGTCGGGAGCTGCATCTACGTTAACCCGCGTTTGCGCGAAATCGGGAATCTGACAACTGCGGAGGCTTTAGGCGATGGCTGGATGCGCGGGCTGCATCCCGATGATGCGGCAACGGTGTCTGCCGCCTGGGTTACGGCAGTGGATTTCAGAGTTGATTTCCAGTGTGAGTTTCGTTTTCTCCAACGCAATAACACCGTCAAATGGGTTCTTTCGCAAGCGGTGCCAGAGATTAACGACACGAGTCAACTGGTTGGCTACGTCGGTACCGTCATTGATATAAGCCAACGAATCGCCGCCGAGGAGGCTCTGCGCCGCCAGTCGGCTCAGCTTGAGGCGGCCAACGCGGGGCTGGCCCAGGCCGCTCGGCTCAAAGATCAGTTTCTGGCCAATATGAGCCACGAGCTACGAACCCCGCTCACCGGCGTGATTGGATTCAGTGAGGCGTTGTCTCAGGGGATTTACGGCAATCTAAGCGCGGCGCAGCAAACGGCAACCCAGCACATTTTCGATAACGGTCAGCACCTGCTCAACCTGATCAACGATATTCTTGACCTCGCACGGATTGGGGCTGGCCAGATTGAACTCAAGCTCGGCCCGGTCTCGGTCGGTGATGTCTGCGCTGAGGTGATACATCTGATTAGGCCGATGATCGAATCCAAAGGCCAACACTTCAGCTACACCCAGCCGCCCGTCGGCCTGATCATTGAGGCTGATGTGCTACGGCT
>CAIXLU010000292.1 GCA_903920315.1 uncultured Oscillochloris sp. | reverse complement strand
TCCGGCTAGGACACGCAGTCCGTAGCAGAGCGATAGCGAGAGAGCGACTGCCAGTAACAATAGGATGGTTATATGCCGATGTGTCATCGCTGTTGTTCTCACCGCTGCCCGGAGACTTCATCCCCCCGGCTGCTTCACCGAAATACCTACCTCGCTCCGCTGTAGTTCGTTATAGCCAAGCCAGAGGGCTCTGCCGAAAAAGAAGGCCATCGCCGCAAAGATCAGCAGCTTCATGACAGGATCAAGCACAATATGGGCTGGACGGTTAAGCCAGAGCAGTTCACGTCCGAGTACGGTGTCAAGCGAATCGCTCATTGTGGGCGCAATGTGTTTGGCGTATTCGTAGGCGATACCAAAGAGCAGTACCCCGAAGAACCAACAAACCCGCGCCTGCGTGGGGCTGTGGTAGAGCCGGACGCCCCACCAGATACAGAGCCCGACCGTTAGGAAGAGCGGCCAGTTATGCAGAACCAGTACGATCAGGTAGCCCAGCAGGTAATGGGCCTGCCCCAGATGATCGGCGCTCCAACGCTCAAACCAGCCCATACCGCGCCTCTCACTCTTGGGCAAGATTGCAGATTGCAGATTTTAGATTGCAGATTTACCACAACAGGGCGCACCACATGTGCCCAAACTGTAAAGTATCCGCGAACCTTGTGGCATGTTTCACACCAGCGTGACAGTTTGGGCTCATGCACCGCGTCCTATTGCGACAAATCTGCAATCTAAAATCTGCAATCTGAAATGCCTTACGCGTGCGTCACCTCTCCAACGATCCGCTCGTGCTTCTCGGCGGCGGGCAGCCACTCCATGTCTGCCTGGGTCTCCACCTCGCGCCGACTCAGTTCGGCCAGCAGGCGGGCCAATCCCCATGCACTGATCAGTTGCACGCCGGTGAGGACCAGCAACGCGCTTACCACCGGGGCAAACCAGGATGCCTCCAGGGCCGGGTTGGTTAGGTTGAACATGGCGGCCCCGGCGTAGATGCCGATGCCGAGCAGCACCGCGATTATGCCCAGCCACCAGTAATGCCGCTCAATCTTGCGCCCGTTGCCGCGTCGGCCAAATAGTCCCTGGCGGATCGGTCGCTTATGGAAAAGGGCCACCAGGTAGCTGAACGATGTCCCTGTGGTGTAGAGGGTCACGCCGGCCACGGCCAGAACCAGGGCTGCGAACAGTTGAGGGAAGGCCCATCTCGTGCCGGTTCCGATCAGGTGTCCCAGCAGCGGCGGGGATGCCACCAGCAGCGCAGCGACAAGGAGGGCCAGTCCGACGCCGCCAAAGACTCGTACCGGGTTGTAGGTTAGCGCCGTCCAGACGATGCTCTTGAAGAAGCGCAGTCCGTCGCGCACCACGCTCAGCTTGCTCCGCCCACTGCGCTCCTTATAGGGGATGGGCACCTCAACAATGCGCAGACCCTCGTGCAGGGCACGGGTACTCATCGCGGGCGTGAAGTCGAGGGTATTCGGCAGCGGGTAGAGGGTGGGCAGGATCTCGCGGCGCAGCACGCGCTGGCCACTGGCGCTGTCGCTGATCTTCACCCCGGCCACCAGCGAGAGCAGTCCGGCGAAGATGGTGTTGCCAACACGACGCACCAGGGGCATCTCGCTGCGCTCGCCGGTCATGCGGTTGCCAATCACCACATCGGCTCCATTAAGGGCGGCCTGACACATTTGAGGAAAATATTCCGGCGGGTAGGTACTGTCGGCGTCGAGAAAACCCAGCAGTTCGCCCCGCGCCGCGCTGAACCCGGTCTTCAAGGCGCTGCCGTAGCCGCCGTTCTGCTGCGAGATCAGCCGCACCCGCGATCCAAAACTCCTCACGATGTCGGCGGTGCGGTCGTGCGATCCGTCATCCACGACGATGCACTCCAGTTCATTTACCCCCACCTGAATCAGCGCCAGCCTGATCGCTAGTACGTGCTTGACGATGGCAGCGATGCCGTCCTCTTCGTTGTAGGCCGGGATTACGACAGAGAGTGTCGTCATAGTTCCCTCGCTTTGTTATTCATCCAGAAGCCTTCAGATGTTGGCTCTCTGTGCCAGCAAAGCTGGCACAGAGAGCCAACATCTGATC
>CAIXLU010000291.1 GCA_903920315.1 uncultured Oscillochloris sp. | reverse complement strand
GCTGTGAAGGCACCTGATGGCAGACGGACATCTGGCAAGTATCGCCACCCATTTTAGCCACCTCACTGACCCGCAGGTCGAGCGCACACGGGCGCATAATTTGCTTCCTCACGATTGCGATCTGCGCCATCTGACTCATTCTCAGCTAGGAGAAGGTCAACCCGACCTCCCATGAGATCACGGCGGTGCCTGCGCTCTTAACGAAGTTGGGGTTTAATCCAGCGCCCCCCGAAAAGTTGCAGCGAACGTATGTGCGCCGCAACTTTGACCTAATGATCGGTGTTTTCCTCGCTCTTGGGCAGCTCCGTGTCGAATGAATACCTCGCCATCGTTTCCACAAAGCCATCAATGGGCACGTCGAGAGGCTCTTCGCTGAAGCTATAGCGCCCGTAAAAATTGACGTGGGTCCAGGCCATCGGCGACACCATCTTCAGGTGTTCCGCTCCTGTGGTATCGCCGCGCTGCTCTCGGCGCACCACTGCTTCCGACAGCAAGATCATGTTGTAGTATAGGATCGCATTCACCAACAGCCGACTGCATTCGTTCCACAGTTCCTGCTCCTCGTCCGTCACGTAACGCAACTTTCCGGCGTTCGCGTGGGTCAACGCTCGTTTGAGTTGGTGATATTGCTCTCCCCGGTTCAATGCTCGCTGGACATTCTGCCGCAGCTTCGGGGAATCGATAAATTCCAGTAGGTATGCGCTGCGGTGAATATGATCATACTCCCACAATGCCTGGAGAACTCGGCTGCGCCGCTTGGTCGAACTCAATTTGCGGATCAAGACACTTTGTGTGGTCGTTTTTCGGGCGAGTGAGCCGAAGATCCGCTGTAACTCATCCCACTGTTCGATAATCAACGCCGTGTTGAGTTTACGCACCGGGCGAAACAGCGCATCACTGCCGTAGGCGTGCGGATGCTGAAAGCCGTACAACGCCGTCCGCATCTTTTCTTGGATAGTGGCATAGCGCGGCGCAAAGGTGTAGCCAAACACCGTCAGCAGCGCGAAGTTAACCTGATTCGTGCCGTGGGTGTCGGTCGAATGCACGTGTGGATGAATGTCTGTCGGATTGTTGTAGAGCAAATCGAATACCCATTGGCTCTCATGGTCGTGGGCACTAATCAATTCCGCATGGACGGGAACGTGATTCGCAACCAGCGTAGCGGCCACGACACCCTTGCCGAGCCCAAAATATTTGGGCGAATGTTGAGCCTTGACGGTAGGATGATCGACCTCAAACTTCTGGCCATCGCTGCTTGAATGGATGACGCCATCACTGTCGTAGTGGCGAAAGAGGGGCATGGCCGCCATCGCGTTGATGATCCGGGTGTTGGCGGCGCGCACCGTTTCGAGGCGCAGATAGTTCTCTGAGGTCCGCACAAGTGTCTGTGTGGTGATATCCGAGCTTTCACCCATCCGAGAGAGTCCAAGATTGGTGCCCCAGGCGATCAGACACGCCCGGAGGACGCGATCATCCCGCACGTGGTGACGATAGCGGCCCAGGGCATGCTCAAAGGCGTCCATGAAGGCACATCGCGTATGAACCAGGGCCAGCACATCATTGAGGGCCACCTGGGGCAGGCGCTCAAACAGCGCGTGGTTGATGGGATCGCGTCCTTTGGGAGTCTGAAGGGTCCAGCGCCGCGTGGTGCCATGGTGGGTGATCTGCACGGCGGTATTTTCGTGAGACGTAATTCGCCCATTGACGTGGGCAAACTGTGCTTCCAGATCCTTTTCAAGGACCGCCAGGTGTTCCGCAATCGGCTGTTGGAGAATCGCGAGCTGGGTTTCGGCCAGATACTCTGCCTTGTGCTCGTTCCACTCGGCGGGGGAGATGAGATCATCCTCAATGCTGCGAAAGCGCACACTCTGCGGACAAAACACATCTCCCGATTCGAGCGCCGCATGGACGAGTTGGTAAACGAGAAACTCGTACCGATCCCGGACGAGTTCCGACTTCTCCGTCGCCGACTTCGTGTACAGGTAGCGCGTGAGTCGTCGCGGAATGCAGCGCGTGGGGATGGTGTGGGCGTGTGCGTCGGCAAGTGACGTGTCACGAGTGAAGAGATCCTGAAGAAAGACGACGGCCTCCATCAGCGCGCTGTGTCCCCCACTGGCGGTCAAACGCACGCTGCGGAGTAAGGGGCGGAGGCGCCCTTTGAACCGCCGGTGCATGGCGTCAATCGCCTGCCAGAACAAGGCGGTTTCGTCGCAGCCGGCACCGGTCACCATGTAGGTGGCCGCGTGGTGCAACCGCTCGCGTTCGAGCAGCCCAAAAGCACGCTCTTGTAGCGTCACAAAGGGCACATCCGGTGGAACCTGGTCATCGGTGAAGATCTGGAGGATCTGGCCCGCGTGCCTCAAATCCTGGGTCAAGCTGACTCGATATGCGGCAGCCTGCACGTCCGCCGTCGCCTGTGCCTCATCACGGTAATCCTTGACGGCCTGCATAAAACCACTGAGCAAGTGGTCGTGCAGCCGATGATAGCGATGCTGGAGAAAGCAGAGCAGATAGACCGCGACCAGCCAGAAGTCCAGATCGTTGAGCCGGGTGGCGGTATAGTAGCCCGCGAGCGAGGCGTAGTAGGCGGTTCCCTCGTGGGAAAGATCTAAGTGGGGCAGAATGCGCTGTGCCATCTCATAGAGGGGCAGCAGTTCGACCCCACGCTCCCGTTCCTGGCGTAATTGGCCGTGGCTGAGATCTTTGGGGGCGCGTTGCAGCGTGGTGAGCCGATAGCGCCCATCCTGCTTCTCGAACAGGGCTTTGAGCGCCGCGCACTCGTGGGACGTCAGGTGGATTTGCACGATCCCGACCAGCCGCTGCTCTTCGGCCGTGATGGCTTTCCCAATAATGGCCTCTTGGAGTGTGGTATAGGACGGGAGGATGATGCGCTCACTCGCGCAAAACTGGCGCAGGATGCGCAACAGATACTGTGGTTTGGGGCTAATCCGAGCAGCATGGAGTACCACCTGGTAGGCGTTCTGGCGCTCTACGGCATGCGCATGCCGATACCGCGTATCGTTCAGAATGATCTGGCGTTGCTGTAGGAACGTTCGGGGATTGATCACCCGGAGGTCGTCAGGGGCGACACGAAGGTCAAGCTGGTTGACGATGAAGATCAGATCAGAGAGTACATCGGTGCGCGTCACGGAGAAGAATCGTTGTTTGGCCTTAAAGTATCCCAGTTGGAGGACGAAGAAGGCTTGCACGGCACCATCCGTGAAGATCTGCATGTGCGCCATTTCAATGGGGGTCAGCGCGAAGTAGTAGGCGCGCTCCTCGTCGGTGAAGCACGGGCGATCATAGAGCGCGGCGACCTCAGCGGCATCAAGCAGGTGCAGCCGTTTGGTGCCCTGAGCAGCGGTCGTGGGTGCGGGGCTCACGAGTCATCTCCCCCGAGTCCGGTGCGATCACGTGCGCGATGGAGGCACGTGGGAGTCGGGCCGGGTGTGCAAAAAAACGTTCGTTTGTGTGGGATACCGCATCGGTGGGCATGGGAAGGCTGACAGGGCCTCTTCGGGTGTTTCTACTATACCACAGAACCCATCCGTGAAATCTATGTACCAATAAAATGGACAACCAATGAGTTTCGTGCTATATACGTGGTGGGCCGTCACGTCCCACCACGGCGTTGGAGTGGGACGTGGGGGGAGACCTCCTCACGCATGCAGGATTCGAGGGCAGAGATCGACCGAGGATAGGGCATGCGGTGTCGAGGTTCACACACCTGACGGAACGATGACGGGGGGGATGGCCAGAAGGCCGCTATCGCGCGTTCGCATACAGCGGTGCGGCTCCCCCTAGCCGTTAGGAATTCTATCCACGGAGGCATGAGCAGGATGCTGATCGGCTATGCACGGGTGTCAACGATCGATCAACGTCTGGATCTCCAGCAGGATGCTCTGCGGGGCGCAGGCTGTGAGCGCATTTTCACCGATACCGCGAGTGGTGCCAAGACGGAGCGCCTGGGACTGATGGCGGCAGTGGAAGCCTGTCGTGAGGGGGATATCCTGGTGGTCTGGAAATTAGATCGTTTAGGGCGTTCCTTGATGCATCTGGTAGAAACGGTTCAGGCATTAGAGGCACGCGGTATTGGATTGCGGAGCCTGCAGGAGCAACTCGATACGACAAGCTCCGGTGGCAAGCTGATCTTTCATATCTTTGCTTCACTGGCTGAGTTTGAGCGCGACCTCATCCGTGAGCGCACGAATGCAGGGCTGACTGCTGCCCGTGCGCGTGGCCGCACAGGCGGACGCCCCAAAGGGGTCAACGAAAAAAAGCGAAAAGCAGCGCTCGCACTCAAACGCGATCCTCACTACAGTATCAAAGAGATTTGCGAGATTGTGGGGATCTCGCGGAATACCTACTACAAATATACGCAGGATGGGGAGTAAACGCTCCGAACAAATGGTCGCTGCAATCTTTCGGGGCGCGCTGGATTAAACCCCAAGTTGGTATCCCAACCTCGACAGGGCGGGCTGGCCCGGTTGTTTCAATCCGCCGTGCGGATAGCTG
>CAIXLU010000290.1 GCA_903920315.1 uncultured Oscillochloris sp. | reverse complement strand
TGCTTGAAGTTCACCACCGGGACGGCAACACGCGCCAACCTATCTTTGCATCACTCACTGACATGATGAAGTCCATCAGACAAAACCCTACCTTATTGGACTCACCGGCGGGATCGCCTGCGGCAAAAGCACCGTGGTCGCCATGCTCGCGACCCTCGGTGCGCGTACTGTTGATGCCGACCGCGTGACTCACCGCGTCCAACAGCCCGGCACACCCGTCTACCAGCAGATTGTCGCTGCGTTCGGCCCACGTATCCTCTCCACGCCTAATGGTCCGATTGATCGCCGCAAGCTCGGGGATATCGTCTTCGCCGACCTGATAGCCATGCGCAAGCTAGAGCAGATTGTTCACCCGGCGGTACGAACCGAGATTCGCTCCTTCATCGCCGAGACCGAGGCTATGGGCGGCTACGGCACACGCACGCAGCCCCTCGCTCGTCCGGTGGTGGTGATTGATGCAATTAAGCTGATCGAGACAAGTTGGGTGAAGGAGTGCCAGCAGATCTGGGTGATCACATGCGACGAATCGCAGCAGATCGAGCGGCTCATGGCGACACGCGGTATGCGCGAGTCTGAGGCGAGGCAGCGGGTGTCCGCCCAGGCACCCCAGAGCAGCCGCCTCTCCCACGCCACGGTGGTGATTGATAACAGCGATAGTCAGGACAGCACCCGCGCCCAGGTTGAGGCTGCGTGGCAGACGGTGGTTGACGCCGTCGTGTAGGGGCGAAGCAGAGGAGGTATGTCACTCGCGACATACCTCCTCTGCTTCGCCCTTACGAAAATTCTCCCGCAAAATGGCATGCCGCCCAGTGACCCTTGCGCTTCTCCTCAAAGGGGGGATCCTGCTCCTTGCACACCGCACGGGCGATCCAGCAGCGCGGGTGGAAGCGGCATCCCGTGGGCGGGTTGATCGGGCTGGGTACATCGCCCTGGAGGACAATTCGCTCGCGCCGCGCCGATGGATCGGGGTTGGGGATAGCCGAAATCAGGGCTTTGGTATACGGGTGCAGCGGCTCGCGGAACAGATCCTCGCGGCTGGTTAGCTCGACCATCTTGCCCAGATACATCACGCCCACCCGGTCGGAGATATGCTCGACCACGCTGAGGTTATGCGCGATGAAGAGGTAGGTCAGCCCAAACTCGCGCTGCAGGTTTTTGAGCAGGTTCAGCACCTGCGACTGGATGGAGACATCCAGAGCGCTCACCGGCTCGTCGCAGACAATCAGCTTCGGCTCCATGATCAGGGCGCGGGCGATGCCGATGCGCTGGCGCTGGCCGCCCGAAAACTCGTGCGGAAAACGGTTGACCTGACTGGCGTGCAATCCCACCTTGGCCAGCACCTCGCGCACGCGCTCCTGGCGATCCTTGGGCGTGCCAATACCGTGAATCACCAGGCCCTCAGCCACACTCTCGCCCACGGTGATACGCGGGTCAAGCGAGGCATAGGGATCCTGAAAGACAATCTGCATATCACGGCGCAGCGCCTTCATCTGGCGGCTGTTGGCCTTGAGGACGTCCTTACCCTCGAAGAGTACCTCGCCAGCGGTGGCCTGCTCCAGTCGCAGCACCGTGCGCCCGGTGGTCGTCTTCCCGCAGCCGCTCTCGCCTACCAACCCCAGCGTCTCGCCACGGCGCACGTGGAAACTCACGTCATCCACCGCCTTCACCGTGGCCACCGTGCGGCGCATGATGCCGCCCTTGATCGGGAAGTACTTTTTGAGGTTGCTCACCTCAACCAAGTTCTCGTGGGTTGTCTCGATCTTTGGCGATGCCATAGACTCTCACCTTCGGTTAGGCATGTTTCAAACCAGATTGACAGTTTGGACATATGCACCGCGTCCTGTTGCGGCAAATCTGCAATCTAAAATCTGCAATCTGAAATCCGTCTCACGTATATAGCCAGCATCTCACCGTACGCCCGTCCTCAGCGGATACCATGGGTGGGGGCTGATCGCACTTCTCAAAACGCTTGCCACAGCGCGAGCCGAAACGGCAGCCGGTGGGCGGGTTGATCAGGCTGGGCACGGTGCCGGGGATGACCTCAAGCTCATCGCGTACCTGGCCAAGTATGGGCATGGAGTTCAGCAGACCCTGAGTATAGGGGTGTTTCGGGCTATGAAAGAGCGCACGTACCTCGGCGTATTCGACGATCTGGCCGGCGTACATCACCGCCACGCTGTCGGCCATCTCGGCCACCACGCCCATATCGTGGGTGATCAGGATGATCGAGGTTTCGATTTTTTCGCGCAGGGCGCGCATTAGGTCGAGGATCTGGGCCTGGATGGTTACGTCCAAAGCGGTGGTGGGTTCGTCGGCGATCAGCAGTTCGGGGTTGCATGCCAGAGCCATAGCGATCATCACGCGCTGACACTGGCCACCTGAGAGTTCGTGCGGGTACTGGCGCATGCGCCGAGGCGCGTCGGGCAAGCCCACCATCGTCAGCAGTTCCAAGCAGCGTTTCTCGGCGTCGGAACCCCTCAAACCCTGGTGAATCTCCAGCGTCTCGCTGATCTGGTCACCGACACGAAACACCGGGTTGAGCGCAGTCGTGGGCTGCTGGAAGATCATCGAGATCCGGTTGCCGCGAATCTTGCGCATCTGCTCTTCGCTGATCGTCAGCAGATCCGTGCCATCAAACACCATCGTACCCGCGACGACCTTACCGGGCTGGCTCACCAGGCGCATAATTGAGAGCGAGGTTACACTCTTCCCCGATCCGCTCTCACCGACAATACCCAGCGTCTCGCCACGGCTCACGTGCAGATCCACGCCGTCTACCGCCTGTACCACCCCATCCTCAGTGAAGAAGTGAGTCTTCAGCCCGGTGACGCGCAGCAGGTCGGACGATTTCGCACCGACAGGCTTGGGCTCTGGTGTGGTTATCACTGATTGCTCCGTATCAAATCCTCTGTCTGGGATCGAGCGCGTCGCGCAGACCGTCACCGATGTAGTTGATCGCCACCGAGGCCAGCAGGATGGGCAGGCTCGGGATGAGCGGCATCCAGGGGTACTGAAACATATAGCTCTGGGCGTAGCCGAGCATATTGCCCCAGGTCGGCGTTGGGTCGGTGATACCAAAGCCCAGGAAGCTCAGGGCCGACTCGGCTACCAGGGTGCCGTTCACCGCCAAGGTAAAGTCCACAATCATCGGCGGCAAGGAGTTGGGAAAGACGTGGCGGGCCAGCAGGCGCAGGTTCGAGGCTCCTAAAGCCCGCGCCGAGTCAATGTAGACATTTTCGCGCACCGAGAGAACCATCCCGCGCATCAGCCGGCATGTGGTTGTCCAGCCAAAGAAGGCCAGGATGAGATTCACCATCAGCACCAGCTTAGCCTCACGCTCGCTCACCGCAAAAAGGAATGAAATCGTCGAGGTAATGAATGACGGGAATGGGATGTTCTTCTCATTCCCGACAAAAATGGACACCACAATCAACAATAGCGAGAGTGTGGGGAATGTGGCCACGATCTCCAGGGTGCGACTGATGATCGTGTCAATCCAGCCGCCAAAAAAACCGGCCAGCAGGCCCAGCACAATCCCGATGATCGAGGAGATGAGTGTGGAGAAGACGGCGGTACCCAGCGAAACCCGTGAGGCGAAGAGCAGACGGGTTGCGTAATCACGGCCAAGGTGGTCGGTGCCAAAGAGGTGCAGCTTACCTGCCGAGTCAGTGCTGAAAGGGGTAAGGTAGTTGGCCTTCAGGTTAAGTTGATCGCGTGGAAAGGGCGCGATCAGCGGCGCAAAAGCTGAGAGCAGTAGCATCACCCCCAGCAAGCCGATGCAAAACATGGCCAGACGGTGCTTACGAAAACGCCGTAGGACAATCGAAAGCTGGCTCTCGGGCGCGGTCGCCTTCGGCTCGTCGGTCGGAATGGCCGTGGTCATTGCCATAGGTTCCCCCTACCCAAGCCGGATGCGCGGATCAACAACCGTGTACAAAATATCGGTGATCAGGATGCCAACGAGCAGCAGCACCACATTGATCAGCAGCAGTGCGTTGGCGACATTATAGTCGTTACGGCCAAGGGCATCAATGTAGAGCCGTCCCAGGCCCGGCCAGTTGAAGACCGTCTCAACGATCAGCGCACCGCCGAAGAGTGAGGCCAACACCCCGGCCAGCAGAGTCACAAAGGGGATAAGCGAGTTGCGCAGGGCGTGCTTGAGAATCACCATACGCTCGCTGACACCCTTAGCCCGCGCCGTACGCACATAGTCCTGGCTGAGGACCTCCAGCATGCTGCTGCGCACAAAGCGGCTCCAGCCAGCTAGGTTAATGAAGGTCAGCACGCCGCATGGCATCAGCACCCGCAAGAAGCGGTCGAAGAACGAGCCAGCCTGAATCTCGCCCAGCAGCGGGATGACGTAATTGCGCACGCCTACCGCATCGCCCGAGGGCAGGTAGGGCAGACCGGCCTGCTTAGCCAAAACCGAAAAAATCAAAATAGCGAAGATGCCAAAGACAAAGCTGGGCAACGACGATCCGATGAACGTGATCGTGGTCATGGTGTAGTCGAAGCGCGAGTATTGCTTGACCGCCGAATAGACCCCAATTGGCACGCCGATCAGCAGGGCCAGCACAATTGACCCGCCCATCAGGTAGAGCGTGTAGGGCAGGCGCGAGCCAATCAGGTCGGTGACAGGCCGACCGCGCAGCATCACCTGGCTCTCGCCGAAGTCGCCGGAGATCACGCCGCCGCTCACCTTACGGCCCTCAAGCTCGGCCAGGGTAACGGTATTCTCGCAGCCCTCCTCAACGATCTCGACGCGGCCATCGGGATAGCGCAGGCGCACCTTACCAGGGGTTGTACAGCCAACCACCCAGTCGGAACCGAGACTGCCAAAGATCGGAGCTTTCGGCCAGCCCAGCAGCCAGCGGCTAAAGCGCACGGGCATATAAAGATCAAGTTCAAATCGCTCGATCACGCGCTGAATATCATCCTGGCTAATGCGGTTCGCACCGCTGTTCTGACGCTCGGCGAGCAGCGTATCAATCGGCCCGCCGGGAGAGATGTAGAGCAACGTGTAGGAGCAGATCGCGGCCACAATGGTGACGAGCAGCATCTGGAGGAGTCTACGCACAAGAAATGCAGCCATAGCCAGCTCGCTTCGTTTTTCATGGAGGCAGGGGCGGCTGAGGTAGGGGCGGCTCGCGAGCCGCCCCTA
>CAIXLU010000289.1 GCA_903920315.1 uncultured Oscillochloris sp. | reverse complement strand
CAGGCCGGGGTAACTGAGCCAGAGGGCCAGGCCACCGGCGGCGCTGCGGCAACCTGATCCGGCCAGGAGGCGGGCGAAGCAACTGAGGAAACGCCGGTTGTGGGCCAATTCCGGCCCGTAGAGGGCGGCCAGGGCGGCGGCAGCCAGGGCGGCTGATGCGGATGCGCTGGTGCCCAAACCTTTACCGGCCACCCGCGACTGAAGCACATTGCGGGACGAGACGTGGGCGCGGGTCGTGACGCCGGAGAGTTCGCGCACCGCGTTGAGGGTCTGCACAATCCGGTCGAGATCGCGGCCCACAGCAGGCACCCCGCCGATGGCGGCGCTATCCTCGGCCAGATCGGGACGAAACTCGACGTAGGTGGTGGTGTGGGCGGCGCTATTATTGAGCGAGATCGAGGGCAGGTAGGCGATGCGGGAGGCCCAATCGCTCAGGCCGTGGTACTTGAGTACGCCCTGCATGGGGAAGGCGCGGGCGGCGGCGCGACCGTGCGGCATCGCGGCGGGAATGCTGCGCGGGTACGACTCATAGGCCACGCCGTGGGACTCCAGGGCGGCCAGGATGCGCTCGTTCCCAGCGCGCATCGCTTCCAGGGTGTCGGAAAATTCCGGGGGGATTATCGTGTTCATAGAATTAGCCTCAGGAAACCCGCCCGTTTACGGGTGGGAGGAATGAGGCTTGTGCGGCCTCACTCCCTGGTAGGTGTTCGCCTCCGCGCCGCGTGAAGCGGCGCGGGGCAACCACGTTCGTGTGCCTCAGATCCGCTGGCATTCAAGGATGTATCGCGTGATCACCTCCGCGCTGACGTGCCCAGCAGTTCCGACATCGTACGAGGGCGACCACAGCGTCCCGGTCTTCCCGATGTGCTTGTTGATTTCGGCGGGGAACTCCTGTCGCAGATAGCGGGCGGTTGCGCCCTTGAACCGTTGAGCCAGATCGGCGGGGCGGTACTTCGGCGGGGCCGCGCTCGTTTGGTATGTGCTGATTATACAACTCTCTAGCGAGTTTATCAATACTTCTCTGATGAGTTGTTGACACGACGCCAGAGAGATGATATGATATGACCCATCCAAACGAGCGGAAAGGAGCGAGGATGACGCACTTACGAGTGAAGGAGTTAGCGCAAGAGCAAGGATTGAACATCCTTACGCTCTCACAAAAGGCGCGTCTGGCATACGGGACAGTGCAGGGGTTATGGCACGACAAGGCAGAACAGTACAACCGCAAGACACTTGATCGTGTCGCAGTTACGCTTGGAGTTCGTGTCCCTGATTTGTTCGGGGGAGAGCCGGAGGAAGACCGGGGGCCGGCCATCCCGCTACCATGAAACTCACCGCCCAACTGAAACTCACCCCCACTCCTGCGCAGGCCGACGCCGTGCGGCGCACCCTGGAGGCAGCAAACGCGGCGTGTGACGCCATCAGCCGCACGGCGTGGGAGACGCAGACCTTCCGCCAGTTCGCCCTGCACACGCTGGTGTACTATGGCATTCGTGCCGATTTCGGCGTGTCGTCCCAACTGACCGTGCGCTGCATTGCCAAGGTTGCCGACGCCTACAAGCGGGACAAAAAGACGTTGCGCACCTTCGCCCCCTTGGGGTCGGTGGCGTTTGATAGCCGCATCCTCACGTTTGACGTTGCCGCGTCT
>CAIXLU010000288.1 GCA_903920315.1 uncultured Oscillochloris sp. | reverse complement strand
TGCCCCTCTCCCACCAGGGGAGAGGGGAGATTCTGCACCAGAGAGCGTTCGACTCCCTCTCTCCCGTTCTGGGAGAGGGGGCTGGGGGGTGAGGGCTGCGCGGCAACGGATTCCTTATTCGTAAAGTATTGGCTTTAGCCCCACGGCGATGCGGTAGCAGGACTTTGCATCAGCCTCTCATCCCCAGCCCCTCTCCCACACCAACAACCGCGTATAATACGCATATTGCGCACGTAGGAGCCAACCGTGATCCGCGCCCACACGATCCGCCTCAACCCCACGCCTGAACAAGAAAACCTGTTCCGTCAGGCCGCTGGGACGGCGCGGTTTTGCTATAACTGGGGCTTGCGGGTCATCAAAGATGCGCTTGACCAGGATGTGACGGTTCCAACGCCGCGTTCGCTCCGTGATGCCTTCAAACGCATCCGGGCGACGGAGTTCCCGTGGACATTCAATGTCGGTAAGTCGGCCATTGATGGGGCGTTTGTGAACCTTGGGCGGGCGATCAAGAACTTCTTCGACAGCCGTAGTGGGCGGGTAACGAGTGAGGGTGAGGTGTTTGAGAACCAAAAACACCTCACGCGGGCGCTCCGCACGGTCAAGCGATTGCAGCGGTCGGTGAGCCGCAAGGTGAAAGGGAGCGCCAACCGCCGGAAGGCCGTCTTGAAGCTGGCAAAGGCCCATTTTCGGGTCGCCTGCCAGCGCAAGGACGTGCTGCACAAGCTCACGACCGCGCTGGTGCAGCAGGCATCACTAGTGGGAATTGAAGATCTCCACGTCGCGGGGATGCTCAAGAACCATCGACTGGCGCAAGCCATCGCGGATGGGGCGTGGGCAGAACTGCGCCGCCAACTGGAATACAAGGCACCGGTCTTCGGGAGCCATGTGGTGGCGATAGGACGATTCGTAGCATCAAGCAAAACCTGCAACCAGTGTGGGCATGTGAACGATGACTTGACACTCGCGATGCGCGAGTGGGAGTGCCCAAATCCCAACTGTTGCGCACACCTTGACCGCGACCTGAACGCGGCACGCAATATCCGGAATGAAGCGGTACGACTTGCTGGAGCCTGAACCAGCCGTCTCGGTGGTGGCTACGTCGAGACGAAAAACCGGCCTGTGGACTGGCGGTAAGCCCATCCTCGGAATGGCACGCTGGGATGAAGCAGGAATTTCTCGCACGTACTTTCGAGTACGTAGAAAGTAGCAGCAGTCACATGCGCTTTGTTTTCCTGACTACGCAGGATAACTACACCACCGCCCTGCGCGATGCGGCGGCGGCGATCTCTCGCGAGTACGGGTTTGATCTGACGGTCGGTGTCTATATGACCTCGGAGTTGAGCGACCCGGATATGCGCCAGCGCCTTGCGGATGATCTGGCGCGGGCTGATTTTATTTTCGGCGGGATGATTTTTGGCGAGGCGATTGTGCGGCCCCTGGAGGCGCAATTGGCTACGCTGACCTGCCCGATCTGCATTATTATCAGCAATCCGGCGCTCATCCGGCTTACCCGCCTCGGCAAGTTTAACCTGGGTATGATCAGCGATGGCAAGGATAAAGAGGAGAAAAAGAGCGGACTCCTTCAGTCACTGCGCCCCAAGCACGGTCACGGTGAAGTTTCGCGCCAGATGAATCTGATCAAAGGTCTGAGCAAGATTCTCAAGTATCTGCCGGGTCGCTTCCGTGATCTGCACACGTATGTATCGGCGCATCAGTTCTAGGTTCACAATACGCCCAAGAATATGCAGCGTATGCTCTGCATGCTGATCGAGCGTTACGTGCCGGGCTACAAGGGCAAACTGCCGGTGGAGGATGCGGAGCTTTTTCCGGATGTGGCCCTCTGGCACCCGGATGCGCCTAAGCCCTTCACCGATATGAAGAGCTACCAGAAGTGGCAGAAGAGCCGCCGAATCAAGCTGGATAAGGGCGTGGCGGGGCTGATCTCGCTGCGGGTGATCGTCCTGCAATGGATCGCTACATCGCTTCGCTCAGCCACGAACTGCTCCAGGTCGAGCAGCGGCTTATCCCAATTGGCCTGCACGTCCTGGGCCGGACGCCGTCGGTTGAGGAACTGGTGGACACCCTGGCCCTGGTGGCGGCATTCCAGCGCCCCGAACCCGGTGCGCCCACCCTGCCTGAGCGGGTCGCTTCTGGCATGGGCTACACATACGCCGAGCTTGGCGCGGGCCTGAGCCGCGATCCTCTAGCCCAGGATCGCTACCGGCAGGTGGACGCGACGTGTAAGGAGGCGATTCGCAGATTTATTGTAGATTTCAGATTGCAGATTGCAGGTTTGGCCGATCAATCTGCAATCGCCAATCTGAAATCTGCAATCGCCTCTGCCGACGCATACCTGAAGGGATCTGCCAACATTGCCCCTGGCTCGCTAGATGCGATCTGGCACTTGCTAGGCGATCTCCAGACCAAGATGTCACTGGATCACGAAACCTCGGGCCTGCTCAACGCCTTGGCCGGCGGCTACATCCCGCCCTCGCCAGGAAACGATGTCGTGCGCAACCCGGCGGTTGTGCCTACCGGGCGCAACATCCACGGCCTTGACCCCTTCCGCATCCCGTCGGCGGCAGCTCAGGTGAGCGGTGCTCGCGTGGTAGAAGATTTGCTGGCTCGTCTGACTCAGGAGCAGGGCGCGCTGCCCGAGACGGTGGCGCTGATCCTGTGGGGCACTGACAATATTAAGACCGAGGGCGAGGGTGTAGCCCAGGCGCTGGCCCTGCTGGGCGCACGGGTGATTACCGACGAACTGGGGAAGGTTGCGGATGTGGTACTCATCCCGCTGAAGGAACTGGGCCGCCCGCGCATTGATATAGTGGCCACAGTGAGCGGCATCTTCCGCGACTTGATGGCCATGCAGGCCCAGTTGATTGACAAGGCCGTACGCCTCGCCGCCGCCGCCGATGAGCCAACGCACCTCAATTATGTGCGCAGGCACGTCCTGGCCCAAACCGCCGAGCTCGGCATCAGCGTGGACGAGGCCGCCTCGCGGGTTTTCTCCAACGCACCGGGCAGCTATGGGGCCAACGTCAATAATATGGTGGAGAGCGGATCGTGGGAGGATGATGCGCAGATCGGCGACATTTTCATGGCCCGCAAGGGTTTCGCGATGGACAAACGCGGCGAATGGCAGGCCGCCCGGCCCATCCTGGAGCAAGCCCTGAGCACGGTGCAGGCCACCTTCCAGAACGTAGACAGCGTTGAGGTCGGTATTAGCGACGTGGATCACTACTACGAGTACCTGGGCGGTGTCACCAAGAGCGTGGAGAAACTGCGCGGATCGCGCCCGCCGGTGATGCTAGCTGAGGTGGAGGCGTTTAGCGGCCCCGGCGGCGGGCGCGTGCGCTCCCTAGAGCAAATGGTGCGCCTGGAGAGCAGGGCCAAACTGCTCAACCCGAAGTGGTTTGAAGGTATGCTGGCCCACGGTTACGAGGGCGTGCGTGAGATTGAAGTCCGTGTGAGCAACACCTACGGCTGGAGCGCCACATCCAACGCGGTGGAGGGCTGGGTCTACCAGGGCGTGGCCGAGACCTACCTGTTGGACGAGGCCATGCGCGAGCGGTTGGCCACGCTCAACCCGCACGCCGCCGCTGGTGTAGCCCGCCGCCTGGCGGATGTCGGCCAGTTCGTGCTGCGCGACCTTGATGATCTGGTTGAGCATCATCGTGGCCTGGGGCAAATCTACGGTGCGCAGCAGATCGCGAGCCGCCTGCGCTTGCGTGTTCACGTGAAACTATTCGGTCAGATCCCTAACGGCAGGCAGTCCACCCATCCCAATGGCGGCACGCACCGCCCGCTCCACTGCACGGGCCAGGACATCGGCGGCGATGCTTCCCAGGGCCAGCAGATGCGGCCCATCCCGACGGCCCGTGGCCAAGGCAAAAACCGTATCGCCGTCAAAGGGCGTATGCACGGGTCGGATTGTCCGAGCGAGGCCGTCCTGGGCCATTTGCGCCAGCTTGCTCGCCTCCGCTTTGCTCAATTGTGCATCCGTGGCGACAACCGCCAGGGTTGTGTTGCTCACCTGGTTGGCCTGTCGGCTCCCGCCGAAGCTTAGCAGCAGGGCCGGATCGCGTAGCGCCCGCATGGTATCGCAAAAACCGCCACCCGCCATCCGCGCCCCGGCGATAATCCCGCCGTGCTCCTCCCATACGTCGCCGAAGGCATTCACCACCACCAGTGCACCCACCGTCGTGCCGTCGGGTAGCAGTTCGCTCCAACTGCCCACGCCACCCTTCATCGCCCCCGTCGGGCCAAGAATCTTCCCCACCGTCGCCCCTATCCCCACACCAACACAGCCCTCGGCGGTGGTCTGTCCCGCCGCCGTGCATGCCGTGTAGCCCAGGGCCGCATCAGGCCAGATCGGTGATCCCAGCCCCAGATCAAAGATCACCGCCGCCGGGACAATCGGCACCCGCGTCACACCTACATCAAAGCCGTAGCCGCGCTCGTGGAGCCACTGCGTCACCCCCACCGTTGCGGCCAAACCCAGGGCACTGCCGCCGCACAACGCCACCGCGTGGATCTCCTGCACCGCATTCACCGGGTTCAGCAGATCGGTCTCACGGGTGCCGGGTGCCCCGCCGCGCACATCCACCCCGCCCACCGCCCCCTCTGGGCAGAGCACCACCGTCACCCCGGTTAGCGCCGCATGGTTCTCGGCGTGGCCAACAAAAATACCGGATACATCGGTGATTGCGGGTGGCATTGGCATGATCTCCTCGACACACTATTCTTCACATAAGGATTCTACCGCCAATCAGCTCTCACCTCCCCAGCCCCCTCTCCCAGAACGCATATCTTTACCTACATTTCTGCGACTGAAGTCGCGTCACGGGAGCCTACGGCTGGCCACCCGCCTGCTCGGGCGGTTCCGGCGTCGGCGGAGGCCGACGCCCGGCGGAACGCCCCGCAGGCGCGACTTCAGTCGCCCGCCAGGGGGTAGGCGGTAGACTCCTGATGTGAAAAGGCACTACCGCAAAAGTCACGCTGTCTTCGTTTTCTTTGCATCTTCGCGTCACACCATAATCATGCGTTCGACGCACAGACGCAAGGACGCAAAGACTCTCAGTTCGTTCAACGTGACAGCGTGGTTTTTGCGGTAGTGCGTGAAAAGTATTGCCTCTAGAAGCCTATGCTATACTCCTGGGCAACACAAAGCCCGCTCTGGTTGCCAAACCTGACGAGCGGTCGGTGATTATTTTTGCACCCCCGTTGCATAACGGCAACGTGCGGGCGCGATGCGAAGGGTCTTGCTAATGTCTGCCTCTCAGCTTGTGCTGCCGCTGCCGCCCCACCGCAACCAGCAACTCTTCTCCGACTACTACCTGAACACGATTCTCCCGCAGCGGGATGACTGGCAGCATCTGGCTGCGCAATCTGCGCAGGCGATGATGGCGATTCAGGCGATCTATGCGGCTTATACCCCCAGCAGCAATGAGGCGCAGACGGAAGAAGGGTGGATTAAGCCGGTGCTGAAGGCGCTCGGCCATATCTTCGAGGTTCAAGCGGCGCTCACATCGCCTGATGGTACCAAGATACCGGATTATGTTTTCTACCGCGATCAGGATGCGCTCAACGCAAATAAGGGTAAGACCCTCACCGATGCACTGCCGACGCAGGGGATGATCGCTATCGGCGATGCCAAATACTGGGATCGCCCTCTGGATGTGACCATCAAGGACAAGAATAAAGATATTTTTAACAACAAGAATCCGTCCTATCAGATTGCCTTCTACATTCAACATAGCGGGGCCGAGTGGGGGATTCTGACCAATGGGCGGCTCTGGCGACTCTTCCACAAAGACACGGCGCATAAGCTCGAACGCTACTATGAAGTGAGTCTGCCCGAGTTGCTGGAACATAACAACCCCGCGACCTTTCTGTACTTCTACGTCTTTTTCCGCCGCACGGCCTTCGATGATCATGCGCTTGGTTTGCGTGCCATTTTGCAGGCGAGTACCGACTTCGCCCGTGGTATTAGCGAGAATCTCAAGCAGCAGGTTTATGCCGCCCTGCGTCATATTTCCCAAGGCTTTCTGGACTATCCACCGAACCATCTTTCGCCCGACGCAGCAACCTTAAAGACCATCTACGACAACAGCCTGATTGTCCTCTACCGGCTGCTCTTTGTGTTCTATGCGGAGGCCCGCGAATTACTGCCCTTGCGTGAGAGCGAGCAATACCGCGATTATTACAGCTTGGAGGCGATTAAGCGTAGGGTGGCCTACCTCAACGATTCTGGCAAGAAGCTGCTGTCGAGCAGCGCGACGTTTTGGTCGCTCCTGCGCGAACTCTTTGGAATCATCAACGCCGGTAGCCCACCGCTTCAGGTGGCGACGTTCAACGGGGGACTCTTCGATCCCAAAAGCCACCCGTTTCTGGAAGAGAAGAAAATCGGCGATGCCCACCTGCTTCAAGCGCTCGATATGCTGGCCCGCGTAGACAAGAAATATATTGACTACCGCGACCTGGCCGAGCGCCATCTCGGCACGATCTACGAGGGACTACTGGAATATCATCTGGAGCCGACTCCTCCAATGGACGGATGGAGCGTCGATCTGCTCAACGACAAGGGCGAGCGGAAGGCCACCGGCAGCTTCTATACACCCGACTACATTGTGAAGTACATCGTTGACCAAACAGTCGGCCCCGCCGTGCGGCGTGCGGTCGAGGGAGTGACGGACGAATCTGCCCAGGTGCAGGCCATCCTCGCAGTGAATGTCTGCGATCCGTCCATGGGTTCCGGCCACTTTCTGGTTGAGGCGACCGAGTATATTGCGCGATTTCTGGTTGATCTCGGTGTCGCTCCTGCCCTCACCCCCAACCCCTCTCCCTCCGGGAGAGGGGAGTTCGGACTCCCTCTCCCGGAGGGAGAGGGCTGGGGTGAGGGCCGAGAATCCGACATGGCCTACTGGAAGCGCCGGGTGGCCCAAAGCTGCATCTACGGGGTGGATCTGAATCCCCTCGCAGTCGATCTGGCCAAGCTCTCACTCTGGCTCGTGACCGTGGCGAAGAACAAGCCGCTCTCATTCCTCGATCACCACCTGCGGTGTGGTAACGCCCTGATTGGCGCACGCCTTGACGATCTCCACATGAATGGTACGGCGAAGGCCAATGGCCACGCGAAGAAAGCCCAGTCAGCCGTCGCTGCGGGCCAGCTTATGCTGCTGGACGATGATGCCTTCCGCCAGAGCATGAGTAGCGCCGTAGATACGATGTGGCTGATCGAGGACAAGGCAGCCAACACGGTGGAAGAGGTCAAGGAACAAGAGCAGACCTACAGAGATATGCGGGCCGACCTGACCCGCACGTATGGCCGACTGGCGAACCTCACCACGGCCCAGCACTTTGGCCTGAACATCCCGTCTGATCTGCGCAACGCCTTGACCGACTATGCCACCGGGCGTGGTGTTGCCGCTGTACGCCAGATCATCGAGTTGCTTGACCAGGCTGATACGATTGCGGATCAGCGCCGCTTCTTCCATTGGGAGTTGGAGTTTCCCGAAGTCTTCTTCGATCACCACGGTGTCCCGCTTGGCAAGGCCGCTGGCTTTGATGCGGTGGTGGGCAATCCTCCGTATATTCGTAGCCTGAGGCTTAAAGAATCTGATGTACGAGCCTGGGCCTACTATGCCGCCACGTATCAAGCAGCCGCGACCCATAAGTACGACATCTACCTGTGTTTTGCTGACCAAGGGCTGCGTCTGCTTAACCAGGCTGCGCATCTGGGCTTGATTATGCCCAACAAATGGCTGACCACACAGGTTGGTGAAGCGCTACGCGCAAGCGTGGCTGCAAGACAATCGCTGACGCAACTGGTAGACTTTGGTGCCTTTCAAGTCTTTGCCGAGGCGACAACCTATACCTGTTTGCTCTTCCTGACAGGTGCTTCCTGTGCGGTTGCTTCTATTGCTACGTTACAGCAGGCAAAAGAGCGGAGTCAACCGCTCCCCGGTGTCCAAGGCGTCTGGGCACAGCGGCGGCTGCCTACAACCGCATTGAGCGACGCACCGTGGACTATCTCCTTCGGCGCGACTGACGCGCTGATGCAGAAGCTACAGCCCCTTACACCCTTGCAGCGTGTCGCCACTATTTTTGTAGGGACAGGCACAAACGCAGAACAAGTCTTCTTTATGCAGCGCAAGGGCCAGCGCTACTTCTCGCGCTCGCTCAATACCTGGGTTGAGATCGAAGCATCCCTGATGCGACCGGCGCTCACTGGCAAAGATATTGACCCGTACACCTATCACACCGAGAACTATCTGCTCTTCCCGTATCGTCATCGTCAGGCTGATGACAAGATCGAGCTGATTCCGCCCCAGGAAATGCAGGCGGCATACCCTCACGCTTGGAGCTACCTCACCCATCCGGCGAATCGAGCGCTGCTGGAAGGGCGTGACAACGGAGATTTTGCTCAGCACCCACACTGGTACGGGTATGGTCGGCCCCAAAACCAACATCTCCTGGGGCAGATTAAGCTTGTGCTGCCCGATGTGGCGGGCCGCGCCGAGTGTGCCTACGACGGCGAGGGGAGATACATCATTGATACGGCCTACGGCGTGCAGATCAAACCAGGATCGCTGCTGACACTGCCCGCATTAGCGACGTTGCTCAACAGTTCGCTAATGACTTTTTTTCTTCAGCAGACGGGGACGGATCTGCGCGGCGGGTATTTTCGTATGAAGACGGCGTACCTCAACCCCTTTCCTCTGCCGCCTATCACCTTCACCACCCCCGACTCCGAGCG
>CAIXLU010000287.1 GCA_903920315.1 uncultured Oscillochloris sp. | reverse complement strand
TATCCCCCACTCCGGGGCAGATCACCCACGTGTTCCTCAGCCGTGCGCCACGCAGCCAAGCAAGCTTGCTGCGTGCGACTTGCATGCATTAGGCACGCCGCCAGCGTTCATCCTGAGCCAGGATCAAACTCTGCGTTGTTGACTGAAGCTTGGCTTACGCCAGTTACTCCAGCTTTATTGACGTGATACTCACCTAAACTATCGTGATTTAGTTGTGAAGGTGCATGCTAGATGAACAGATGGGCAAAAACAAAACCAGGAGTTATTCAGCAGTGCTGAATGTCCTGGCGACGTCTCTGAAATATTATTTCAGCGCGGTTCGCGGATGTTTTACCCAACTTGTCTGGTTTACATCACTTACGTGAGTGAGACCTCGTTCATTCCAACCCGCGTAGTATAGCACTCTCACTACTCCTTGTCAAATTATTATGCACAAAGGACTTTATGGCAGCCTAATGCCACAAAGTCCTCTGCCATCCGTTCACGGGGTACGTCCATATTGGATCAATTTTATGAGGAGATTAAGGAATATTATGCCAATTCGGCAAGTTCTGACCAGCGCGTGAAGGTTGCTTCTATGGACGCTTCAACCTGCGCGAGTTCGGCGGCCAACTGGCTGTAGCGGATGTGATCTGCGCCTGCGCTGTTCAGATGTGAACCGATGATGTCGCGGGTTGCCTCTAGCTCGGCAATCCGTCGTTCTAGTCCTTCTAGCTCGCGACGCTCTTTATTGTTTAGCTTGCGTGGGCCTTGGGGCACGGATGGTACGGGCAGCGCAGGCTTGGTCTTCACAGGTGGCGCTGACTTTAGTGCTGCCACCTTGCGGGCGTGATGCTCGCGGTACGTACTGTAGTTGCCGGGATACTCGACGATCTTTCCGCTACCCTCGAAGGCAAAGATGCGTCCGACGACGCGATCGAGGAAGTAGCGGTCGTGTGAGACGGTGATCACCGCGCCGTTGAAATCGTCGAGGTAGGATTCGAGGATGCCGAGGGTCTGGAGATCGAGGTCGTTGGTGGGTTCGTCGAGGATGAGCAGATTTGGGTTGTGGATGAGATGGCGCAACAGGTAGAGCCTGCGCCGCTCACCGCCGGAGAGGGTGGCAATGCTGGCCCACTGCATCTCGGGGGTGAACAGGAAGCGCTCAAGCATCTGGGTGGCCGCCACAAGGGCACCATCGCGCCCGCGCACCAGTTCGGCAACCTCACGGATGTAGTCAACAACGCGCTGATCCAGATTCAGCCCGGCACTCTCCTGGTCGTAGTAGGCGATGTGGATCGTCTCGCCCACGCGAACCTCGCCTTTGTCGGGCTGGACGCGGCCAGCGATGAGATTCAACAGGGTTGATTTACCGCTGCCGTTTGGGCCGATGATGCCGAGACGATCACTGGCCTTGAGTTCCAGGCTGAACCGGTCAATGAACATACGTTCGCCGTAGCTCTTACTGACGGTGTGCAGCTCTAGGACTCGCTTGCCTATGCGTCGTCCGGTGCCGAGATCAATCTCAACACTGCCCTGGGCGGCTTCAGGGCGCTGATCAACGAGGGCTTGGGCGCGCTCGACGTGGGCCTTCTGCTTGGTGGTGCGAGCCTGGGCACCACGGCGCAGCCAGACCAACTCGCGGCGGATCATGTTTTGGCGGGCATCTTCAACAGCGGCCTCGCGGATGATTCGATCAGCCTTTTGCTCAAGAAAACTGGCGTAGTTGCCGGTATAGCTACTGAGCCGACCGCGATCCAGCTCGATCATGCGGCCAACCAGCCGATCAAGGAAATAGCGGTCGTGAGTGACAAGGAGCAGAGCGCAGGTGCTGCGGGAGAGGTACTCCTCCATCCAGTCAATCGTATCGGTATCAATATGGTTGGTCGGCTCATCAAGAATCAGCAGATCGGGCTGATCAACAAGGGCGCGGGCCATAGCCACGCGCTTGCGCTGCCCACCTGAGAGGATGGAAATAGGAGTATTGGCATATTCCGCCAGGCCAAGCTCGGTAATAATGGTATGCGCGGACGCCTCGGCATCCCACGCGCCAAGGGCGTCCATCTGGGGCGTAAGGGCGCTGAGCTTGGCGAGCAGGCTGGCATTATCGGGCTGCTCGGCAAGATTCGCACTCACCAACTCGTATTCGCGAAGCAGGCGAATGGTTGGTGAGTCGCCCGCGAACACCGCCTCTAGGACGGTCTTATCTTCGGGGAGCAAGGGAGCCTGCGGCAGATAGGCGACGTGGGTGCCGCCTGTGATCACGACCCGTCCGCTGTCGGGAGGCTCGATACCGGCGACGATGCGCAGAAGGGTACTTTTTCCGCTGCCGTTGACGCCGATCACGCCAAGGCGCTCGCCCTTGTTCATGCCAAAGGTGACATCCTGAAAGAGCGGGCGTTCGGAGTACTGCTTGCTGATAGACTCGATGGAAAGGAGATTCATGGCACTTACTATACCACCGCAGCGAATGCTCACGCTGCGCGACACGGGCTACTACAGGATAAACATCTCCTCGACAGGTACGAGGCGCAGCGCCCCGGTGGGACAGGCGCTAACACATGCCTGGTCGGCGTGATCGTGACAGAGATTGCACTTGTCGGCGCGCTGGGCCAGCACAAGCGGAATAACCTCGCGGCGGTACAGGCGTACGCGGGCATGGCGAAGCACATCCCAGAAGAGGCCCGACTGAGCAGGCACAGCGTCACGCGGCACGCTAGTGATCGCGTGGTAAGGACAGGCATCAATACAATGACCGCAGCCCGTACAGGTGGTAGTAATCTTGAGTGTACCGTCATCACAGCGCTCGAATGCATCCTCGGGACACGCCTCCACACACTCGGGGCCGACACTGCACTGGCGACAAGCGTTAAGGACATCAAGGCCATCAACCAAGGTGCCGTTGAGGTGAAGTCGCTGATTCCCGTGGCGACCGATACATGCCTCCTCACAAATCCGACAACCGGGCGGACAGAGGCTCGGCGTCCGCACGAGCAATTGCGTGCCGCGCAGCAGCCCATGACCTACCGCCTGAGTCAGATCGCGGGCGCGGGCCTGATCTTTATGTACCGCAGCGTTATGGCGGTTGCGACTCTCGATCACTGTGCGCAGATGTGCCTCAAGGCTAGGTCGGTCACGGATCAACTCATGAAAATCGGCGGCAGGGAGGGCCAGAACGTCCGTCGGCGTCATGGCGCGCACGCTGGCCCGGTGCGGCTGGCGAGTGAGCAGGGCCATCTCGCCAAAAAAATCGCCCTCACCGAGGGTAGACACCGTTTGTCCGTTCTGCTCAACCAACACCTGGCCATGCTCAATCAGGTAGAGGGCATCAGGCGGGCCGCCCTGGGAGATCAGCGTACTGCCACGGCTAAAACTGATGGGCTGGAGGATACCGGCCAGAGCCAAACGCTCCATCGGCAAGAGCTGGCTGAGCAGCGGAATGCGAGCCAGAGTCGATTCCACCATGCGCCGCTTGTAGACGTGGCGCAGAGCAGCGGCGAGAGTAGGCGTTGTCCCCAAGAACTCACGCAGGTCACTAAGCGGCACCTGGAGTAGGTAGCAGCCGCTGGTCGCCAGGGCGCTCATACGTCGGAAGAAATCGCTGAAGAGCGGCCCCTCACCGCAGCAGTCGCCCGGCCCAAGAACACCCATCAACACCTCGCGACCGTCCTTATCGCGCAGGCGCAACTGGAGGGTTCCACGCAGCACCAAGAAGAGGTAGCGCACCTGCTTCTGCTGGCCGAAGATCATGGCCCCCGAGGCGAAGGCACGGAAAACCCCATGCTCAAGCAGGTGTGACAGTTCATGCGAGGAGACACCGCGTAGACAGTCGAGACCACCAAGAAAGCTCAGCGACTCCTGGTGTCGTAGATCCTGCCAGTCCACACGGGCCTGCGCTGCAGCAGACACATACGCGTGTTTGTTGGCCATAGAAAACCTTACATATGGGCACTAGGCGACGGGCAGCGCGGGCATCTCGCCTGCACACGAACCAGGGCGGGCGAAATGTCCGCACTACCCTAATTTTTACGAGGGGGGGGATGATATGATCCAGGGCTGAGGCAAAGTCCTGTCACAGTATCGCCGTGGGGCTAAAGCCCTCGGCTCTTGGTGGCGAAGGCCGCCTGCGCGGCCTCAGACAGGCCGCGCAGTTTGCACGAACCCCAGGGGATAATCAATAAGTCATGAATTCCAGGCAAAGTATAGCGTATCAAGCAACGGGCCGCATGCGGATGCGTTCGGAGGTCGGAGCTGATGCAGTTCTTGCTTTTTCTCTGTATTCTGATATTGTGGACATGTGTGATCGCTTGTTGTTTCACCTCCCCGACTGTGCGCCCACAGACTGCCCACTCCACACACCACTGCTAGGATCACTCGGGTGCTTCGTCGGGCCTTCGCTTAGGAGGTATACGATGCATGATCCTTCGCCTCTGTGCTGCGCTAACTGTGGAACGCCGCTCGATCCGCCCGGCACGGACGATCTCGGCGTTACCTGCCCCGTCTGCCAGTTCTTCTGTACCGTGGGCACCCCGCTCCCCAAACCCATGATCAGCCTCGATACGCTCGGGGATCAGCTTAGCGAACTGGTCACCCAGGCCCGCGCAAGCGGAATTCCACTTGATGCGATCATTCGCACCTTGCGCGATGAACTGGAATTCGCTGCGGAACTGGCGAGTGGTGACCGAGATTTGTGCGTCCAGATTGTCGATCTTGGCCCCCGCATGGATCGACCTCGGCGGCAGTCGAGCCGGGAAGTCACCGTGATGCTGCGCGGTCGCGCTGTTGGTGGATAAGATAAGGTTTCAGGTGCCAGGTTTCAGTTTCACAGTTCGGCACACAAGGAGTTTTTTATTTTTCAGAATACCAGCGCCTCACTCGCGGACGGCATTCGGTCGCTTGTTGCACGGATTCGCCTCACGTCCGACCAAGTTCCCCTGGTCGAACCCACATTCGCCCCTCTACGCGGAGACTTGCTGAGTGCCGCGCTGCTCGATGATCATGCCTGTGCACTGGCTGCCGAGCATCGCACCGCTGCTGTGAGGCCCACGGGTGGTGACCCCTTGCGCACCGCGCTTGAGCGCGATGGGCGGCAGATCGCGGCTGCTCACCAGCGCCTCGGCGAGGATCTGCGACGGCGCGAACTCATCAGCCCGGCTGCGGAATGGCTGATTGATAATTTTCACGTTGTCAACGAGCAGATCCGCGCTATTCGCCATGATCTACCGGCGGGCTACTATCGTCAGTTGCCGAAGCTGCAATCTGGCCCCCTCGTCGGACTGCCGCGTGTCTATGTGATTGCGGTAGAACTGATTAGCCATACCGATGGTCGCGTGGATGCAGAGACGCTGCTGCGTTTCCTCAATGCCTACCAGTCGGTTACGCCCCTGCGCATGGGTGAGCTATGGGCTATCCCGATCATGCTGCGGATCGGGCTGGTGAAGAACCTGAGTCGGCTGGCGTCCCAGGTGCTACAGGTACGCGAACTTCGCCACGAGGCTGATATTTGGGCTGAGCGGTTGCTGGGTGCGCCGGGAGAGGATGTTGATGAGGCCAGCGTGCTGCGTGCCCTCACCCGACGCCACCCGGCCCTGCCCGTGACCCTCGCCGCTCAGCTTCTGCGCCGTCTGCGCACCCACGAGGGCGAACATGATATTGCGCGGCTGGTGACGTGGTTGGAGACCCAACCCGTCACCCCGCACGAGACGGTCGAGTCCCTCGTCCACGAGGAACACCAGCGTCAGGCTGCGAATCAGGTCTCGGTCGGCAATACTATCGGTAGTATGCGTACCCTGAGCGCCCTTGACTGGCCCGACTGGTTCGAGCAGGTGAGCCAGATCGAGCGACTGCTACGCCGCGATCCGGCGGGTGCCTACGAACGTAGCACCTTCGCCACCCGTGACCGCTATCGGCACGCGGTCGAGGATCTGGCGTTGCACGCACATCTGAGCGAGGACGAGATCGCCCGGCGTCTGATCGCCCGCGCTGATATGGCAGCGAGTGACGACCTGCGGCGACGGCATATCGGCTACTACCTTGTTGATCAGGGTCGCCCCGCCTTCGAGTCCGAGCTGGGCTATCGCCCAACGCTGGCCGAGCGCGTCCGCAGGCTGGCTCTGGATCACCCGACGCCGCTGTACCTGGGCGCGATTGGCCTTACGACAGCGGCTGCGGTGTGGGCAGGCAGGAGGCAGGAGGCAGGAGGCGGGAGGCAGGGGGCAGGGGGCAGGGGGCAGGGGGCGGGAGGCGGGGGGCAGGAGGCAGGAAGCAGGGAGTCGGTCTCCTGCCTCCTGCGCCCTGCCTCCTGCCTCCCGCCCCTGCCTCCCCTGCTCCCCATCGCCCTGGCTCTGATTCCGGCTAGTGCCCTGGCCGCCGAGTTGGTGAACCGCACTGTCACGCGGCTGCTGCCGCCGCGTGTGCTGCCGCGCCTGGATCTGGCTGAGGGTATCCCCGCTGAGTTGACGACAGTAGTGGTGGTGCCGACGCTGCTGTTAACCCCGGCTAGCGTCGGGCGGTTACTCGACAACCTGGAGGTAATCGCCCTAGCCAACCAGGATCAGAACCTGCACTTTGCGCTGCTCACTGACTTCGCCGATGCACCTGAGGAGAACATGCCCGAGGACGCCTCACTGCTGGATGCGTCTGCCGAGCGCATGCGCCAACTCGCTGAGCGCCACGGCCCCGAGCGATTCCTGCTGCTGCACCGCCGTCGGATCTGGAACGAGCAGCAGGGCCGCTGGATGGGCTGGGAGCGCAAGCGCGGCAAGCTGGATGAGTTTAACGCGCTGCTGGCCGGCGACTGCGAAACATCCTATGCGGCGATGGTTGGCGACATGCGCGTGCTGGATCGGGTGCGCTATGTGATCACACTTGATGCTGATACGCAGCTCCCCCGCGATATTGGGCACGCAATGATTGGCACCCTGGCCCACCCGCTCAACCAGGCTCGGCTCGATCCAGAAACAGGGTTGGTGGTAGAGGGCTACGGCATTCTCCAGCCACGTGTCGGCATTGATCTGCCGAGTGCGACGGCCAGTCGCTTTGCGCGAGCTTTTGCCGGTAATGTTGGCGTTGACCCGTATACCACGGCGGTCTCTGACACCTACATGGATCTGTTCGGGGAGGGCATCTATGCCGGTAAGGGCATCTACGACCCAGCGGCGCTGCGGGCAACCCTGGGCGGGCGATTCCCCGAAAACGCGCTGCTGAGCCACGATCTGATCGAGGGTCTCTATGCCCGTGTTGGGCTGCTCACCGATGTGCAGGTGGTGGACAGCTACCCAACTACCTACGCTGCCTGGGCCGCACGTCAGCACCGCTGGGTGCGCGGCGACTGGCAGATCGCGGCGTGGCTGCTACCACGCACGCCCAGCCATGATGGCTGGAGTCCGAATGTGCTGCCGCTGATCGCCCGCTACAAGATCTACGATAACCTGCGGCGCAGCCTAACTCCCCCGGCGACGGTGGCGCTGCTGGTGGCAGGTTGGCGCTGGCTGCCCGGCAACCCGCTGGCATGGACAAGCTTGGCCCTGGCGCATCTGACCGCGCCGGTGGTCTTCGACCTTGTCGCCACCATTCGCACTATCGTGCTCGATCCGGCAAACATGGACGCGCTGCGGGCCAGGGGACGCGATCTCCAACTGAGTACCCAGCGCTTGATCCTCAACACAGCCTTCCTGCCCGACCAAGCTATTCTCAATATTGACGCGATCTTTCGCTCGCTGACCCGCACGCTCATCACGCGGCGCAACCTGCTAGAGTGGGAGACGGCGGCTCAGTCTCAGGATCGATTGCAGCGTTCGCACACGCCGATGCTGCGCCGAGGTACGCCGATAATCGCAATTGGTGTGGCCCTGGCTGTTTTTGGAGGAAGGAGGAAGGAGATCGGGAGCCTGCCTCCTGCCTCCTGCCCCCGGCCTCCCGCCCCCGGCTCCCGAATCTTCTGGGACACGGTACTTGTTGCGCTGCCGGTGCTGGCTGACTGGATCGCCGCGCCAGCTCTGGCTGCCTGGCTTGATCAGCCCCATATTGACGCGCCGCTCCCGCTCAACGCCGATGATCAACTGCTGCTGCGGCACGTGGCCCGCGCTACCTGGGCCTACTTCGAGCGATTCGTGCGCGCCGAGGCGAATTTCCTGGCCCCCGACAACTTCCAAGAGACACCGCAGCCGGTGATCGCCGACCGTACGTCGCCAACCAATATCGGCCTCCAGCTTCTCGCGGATCTCGCCGCCCACGATTTTGGCTATATCGGGGCGCTGGAACTGGTTGCACGCAGCGAGCGGGTGCTAGCGACCCTAGAGCGATTGATCCGCTACGAGGGGCACCTGCTGAATTGGTACGATACGCAGACTCTGGCACCTCTGCCACCGGCCTACGTTTCGACGGTGGACAGCGGCAATCTGGCCGGGTCGCTGCTCGCTCTGCGCCAGGGCTATCTGGCCATGATTGACACGCCGCTGATCGGCCCGTCGGCCCTGGCTGGACTGTCCGATACCCTGACTCTGCTGGAGGGTCAACTGACCGAATCGGCGGGCGCACATCGGGCAGTCGCCAGTCTGCGGGCGATGCTCCAGGTTGTGCCGGAGACGGTAGGCGGCTACCACGAACTGATGGGCGAGGTGGTGGAGTGGACGGAAGATTTGAACGTATCTGGGCCAGCCGCCGAGTGGATCGCCCGGCTCGGCACGCAGGCCCGTGGATTTCTGGACGACCTCGACACCCTGGTGCCTGTGGCACAGCACCGAGATTACCCGCCCAGCCTCGGTGAACTGGCCGATGCGGGAGTCCCAGACGCCGCCGAACTGCTGGCCCGCCACGAACGCATCGCCCGCATCTGCGCCGATCAGATCGAGGGGATGGAATTCGGCTTCCTCTACGACAACCGCCGCCGCCTGTTCACCATCGGCTACAACGTGGCCGATGGTCGGCGCGATGGATCATCCTACGACCTGCTGGCATCCGAGTCTCGGCTGGGCAGTTTTCTGGCAATTGCCAGGGGCGACGTGCCCCAGGAACACTGGTTTCGTATGGGACGCAGCCTTACAGCGGTAGGATTGCATACAGCCCTGCTCTCGTGGAGCGGGACCATGTTTGAGTACCTGATGCCGCTGCTGCTGATGCGCCGCTACCCCGAGACCCTGCTGGATGCGACCTACACCGCCGCTGTTGCCCACCAGATCGCCTACGGGAAAGAGCGCGGCGTGCCCTGGGGCATCTCCGAGTCGGCCTACAACGCTCGTGATGTCGCGATGAACTATCAGTATCACGCCTTTGGTGTGCCTGGCCTGGGGTTGAAGAGCGGTCTTGACGATGATCTGGTGATCGCGCCCTACGCAACGATGCTGGCTCTCCCGGTACGTCCGACCGAGGCTCTGGCCAATCTGCGCACCATGATCGCTGATGACATGCTCGGAACCTACGGGATGTACGAGTCCGCCGATTACACTCCGAGTCGGCTGCCACCCGGTCAGCGCCGGGCGATTGTGCGCTCGTTTATGGCCCATCATCAGGGCATGAGCCTACTCGCTCTGGCTAACGTCCTGCATAACGACGTGATGCAGCGGCGATTCCACGCCGAACCCCTTGTCCAGTCAGCCGAGATGCTGCTCCAAGAGCGAGTGCCGCAAGCGCGACCAAGCCAGACGGCGCGGGTGACGGCCCGTGCGCCCCAGATTGCCTTCGCCGCTCCCCCGCTGCCGCGCCAGTTCGCTACGCCCTTCACCGCCGTGCCCTACACACATCTGCTCTCGAACGGGCGTTATAGCGTGATGCTCACCACCGCCGGTGGTGGAGGCAGTTTCTTCGACGATCTGGCCGTGACCCGTTGGCGCTCGGATGTCACCCGCGATAACTGGGGCAGTTTTATTTACATCCGTGATGTACGCAGTGGGGTGGTCTGGTCAACCGCCTACCAGCCGACACGGCATAAACCCCAGAGCTACCAGGTTACATATGGGCTTGACAAGGCTGAGTTCCGCCAGCGCGTAGCTGGAATAGACACCTGGATGGAGGTTGTGGTCTCGCCTGAGGACAATGCCGAACTACGTCGTGTGACACTGATTAACCTGACTGCCGCGCCGCGTGAGCTGGAACTGACCAGTTACTGTGAAGTAGTATTGATCTCGCCCGCCGCCGATGAGGCTCATCCCGCCTTTGCAAATTTGTTTGTCGAGACGGAGTTCTGCCCCGAACACGACGCGCTGCTGGCCTCGCGCCGCCCCCGCTCCCCCGATGTCCCCCGTCACTGGGCCATCCACAGCATCAGTGTGCGCGGCCACACCCTCGGTATGACTCAGTACGAGAGTGACCGGGCAGCCTTCATCGGGCGCGGGCGAGACCTATCCGATCCGCAGGCGATCCACACGTTGCTCGGCGGACATACCGGCGCAGTTCTCGATCCAGCGATGAGCTTGCGTCGGCGTGTGCGGATCGCCCCCGGAGCCAGCGTCCAGATTACCTTTGTTACCGGCGTGGCCGAGAGCCGTGACGAGGCGTTGTCATTGGCTGCTCGCCTGCGCGACCCAGCCGCAACAGCGCGGGCATTTGAGTTGGCCTGGACACAGAGCCAGGTGGAATTGCGTGATCTGAACATTGACGCCAGTCAGGCCCACCGCTACCAGCGGCTGGCCAGCGCCGCGCTCTATCTCGATGTACGGCGACGGGCGCTGCCCGAAACGGTGACGGCAAATACGAAGGGCCAGTCCAGCTTGTGGGCCTACGGCATCTCGGGCGATTTTCCTATGATCCTGGTGCGCGTCGGTACGGATGATGAGTTGACCCTGGTGGCCGAGTTGCTGCGCGCCCACGAGTACTGGCGGCTCAAGCGGCTAACCGTGGATCTGATCATCCTCAACGAAGACAGCGGCGGCTACGCCCAGGGCCGTCAGGATCAACTGCTTAGTTTGGTGCGCAACAGCCGCGCCGGCGCCCTGCTCAACCAGCGCGGCGGCGTCTTCATCCTGCGCGGCGATCTGGTACCCGGAGCCGACCGGGTGCTGCTAGAGACGGTGGCCTGTGCCCTGCTCTCCACGCGCCGGGGCGATCTGGCCCAGCACCTGCGTCGTCGCGAGGCCGATGTCGGCCAGATTCCCGCCACGCCCCAACGCTCCAGCCTGCCTGATGCGCCCCTGCCGCCCATTGAGCTGATCGAGCCATCGCCCTACGGCGGTTTCACGCCCGACGGACGCGAATATGTGATTGACTTGGCTCCAGGGCGACCCACGCCTGCGCCCTGGACGCATGTGGTGGCCAACCCCGACTTTGGCTTTATCGTCACCGAGAGCGGCGGCGGCTACACCTGGGCCGGGAATAGCCGTGAGAATCGTCTTACTCCCTGGTCGAACGACCCGGTGCGCGACCCCGTGGGCGAAGCGATCTACCTGCGTGACGAAACCAGCGGCGCGATCTGGTCGCCCACCCCGCAGCCGGTTGGCGAGGGTCACGTGCGGGTGCGCCACGGCTTTGGCTACAGCGTATTTGAGCGTCAGCGCGGCGCGATTGCGAGCGTTTTGACACTCTTCGTCCCCAGCGACGATCCGGTAAAGATTTTTCGCCTGCGGCTGCGCAACTACGGCGATCAGCCTGCACAGCTCACGGCGACGCTCTACGCTGAGTGGGTGCTGGGCGTCTTCCGCGCCCAGATGGCTCCCTACATTATCACGGCCTACGACGAAGGTGCTGCTGCGCTGCTGGCCCGCAATACCTACAACGTCGAGTTTGGCGGGCGGGTGGCCTTTCTCGCCGCCAGCGAGCGACAGGTGAGCTATACCGGCGACCGCACCGAGTTCATTGGGCGCAACGGCGACCTGGGGCGACCGGCGGGCATGGCCGCACGCACCCTATCGGGGCACGCCGGTGTGGGACACGATCCCTGCGGTGCCATCCGCTGCGCACTCGATCTGGCCCCCGGCGAGGAGCGCGAACTGATCTTTCTGCTCGGCCAAGGGGCCGACGAGTCCGATGCCCTACGGCTGGTGACGCGCTATCGCGATCCTGCTGAGGCTGCCCGTGCCCAGGATGCGGCTATCGCCAACTGGCGCACGATTCTGGGAGCGACCCAGGTACACACGCCTGACCCGGCCCTGGATGTGCTGCTGAACGGCTGGCTACTCTACCAGACCCTGGCCTGTAGGGTGTGGGCGCGCTCAGCCTTCTACCAGTCGGGCGGAGCTTATGGCTTTCGTGATCAGCTCCAGGATGTGATGGCTCTGACTCAGGCCACGCCGGATCTGGCTCGCGCCCACATCCTGCGCGCCGCCGCACGCCAGTTTGGCGAGGGCGACGTGCAGCATTGGTGGCACCCGCCCACCGGGCGCGGCGTCCGTACCCGGTTCTCCGATGACTACCTCTGGCTGCCCTATGTCGCCCTGCATTACCTGGAGACCACTGGCAACGTGGAGTTGCTGGATGAGCGAACACCCTTCCTGGAGGGCCGTCCGCTACGACCGGGCGAGGCTGAGTACTACGATCTGCCCACGGTCGCGACGGATAGCGCCACGCTGTACGAACACGCAGCGCGGGCGATTGACTATGGCCTGGGACGCATGGGGACGCATGGCCTGCCACTGATGGGGGTCGGTGACTGGAACGATGGCATGAACCTCGTGGGCGCAAACGGCAGCGGCGAGAGCGTCTGGGTTGGCTGGTTCCTGATCGCGATACTGCTACCCTTCGCCAATCTGGCCGAGGGGCGGGGCGATAACGAGCGCACCGTGCATTACCGGGACGAGGCCGAGCGGCTGCGCGAGGCAATTGAGACCAGCGCCTGGGATGGTGACTGGTACCTTCGCGCCTTCTACGATGACGGCACGCCGCTTGGATCGCACGCCAGCGCCGAGTGCCAGATCGACTCGATTGCTCAATCCTGGGCGGTGATCTCGGGCGCGGGCGACCCAACCCGAGCGCGAGAAGGCATGGCGGCGGTGGGCGAGCAACTCGTGGATCACGAAGCCGGACTGATCCGGCTCTTCACCCCGGCCTTCGACCAGAGCGACCACAACCCCGGCTACATCAAAGGCTACGTGCCAGGGGTGCGTGAGAACGGCGGCCAGTATACCCACGCTGCAATCTGGGTGGTCTGGGCCTGGACAATGCTGGGCGAGGGCGGACGTGCCGCCGATCTGCTGCGACTGATCAGCCCGGTGCGCCACGCCGCCGAGGATAGTGCGCGTTATATGGTCGAACCCTACGTCATTGCCGCCGATGTCTACACCGCAGCGGGCCACGCGGGCCGTGGCGGCTGGACGTGGTACACCGGATCGGCGAGCTGGCTCTATCGTCTGGGCATCGAGCAGGTACTCGGCCTGCGCCGCCAGGGCGATACGCTCACCGTGACTCCGTGCCTACCTCCCGAGTGGACAGGCTACACAGCGAGCTACCGGATCGGCACGACAACCTACCAGATCACGGTTGATCGCCATGTGGACACGGACGAGACGCAGGTGAGCATCGTGCGTCAGGATTAGTACACCGTCCGAGTTAATTTGAGGGATTGGCCGGAAAGGGCGGCCACGAGGGCCGCCCGTACAACCCTTCAAGAATGCTCGGACGCAGTACTAGATACGCTGAATGAGCGGAAGCATGACTTGGAATTGCCCAACGGTAGGGGCGGAGAGTGTCACATCCCGCTTGTTGATCGCCCCAGACGGAAGAATCAGCACTGGCGTATTGCTCCACCGCTGGACGTTGTTCAGGGTGCCCGTCACCGTGAAGACAACCAGTCCTCCCATGGGAAGGTGGCCTAACCGCTGTTTGATGTTGCCCGTCCCGGTGATGATCGGGGTGGAGGTTTCCCCCGCACGGACATCATTTGCGGTTCTCGCTAGGGAGATACCACAATCTGCGCCGCCGGTTGCGGTGCAGGTCCATGCCCACGTGGTACTCGGCGCGGGTTCGGGCAGAGGATCATCCACAATGGCTCCTATGAGATCGTCGGGGCCGTTGTTGCTCACCGTGATGGTCAAAGTCAGTTCCTTGCCCTTCAACTGGTACGTCTGACCGATATGTGCATCAACATGAGCCGGTGTATTGGTTGGTGTGGTGGTGGGTATTGATGTGCCAGTCGGCAGGACAGTGCTGATTGGCGTCACCGTGCCAGTTGGTACGGGAATGACAGACGTGCCTGTTGGCGTGGCCGAGGGCGCGGAGATGGATGTGGCCGAGGACGCAGGGATGACGGTGGGCGTGGCCGTGGGGATGGTAGTGGCCGTCGCCGGAACAACACTCAGGTTATTGATCTGGGGGCCGTTCCCGTTCAGAATTGCGTCAGGCGTCAACAAGAATGTGCCGCTGCGGAATGTCACGATCTGGCCAGGGCTGCCGATGATGTCAAGGGTGTAGAGTCCACCCTGCCCATTCTGGCTAAATACATGGGTTGTACCAACCGTCACACCGCCGATGGCGGCACCTATCTGCGTGCCATCGGGGGCGGGCAGCCCGTTGATCGTCAGCGTCCCGTAGAAGGAGACAGGCGGCCCTGCCGGTGGCGTGGCTCCCGCCGACAAGAGCGACGGGCTTGTCCCCGTACTCGGCAGGGCGGATAGGGCGAGGAGTATCACGAGGCCCACGAGGGCCAGGGTGAGGGGTGACTTCATGGCTTCTCCTAAATAGCGCAATTCCGGGTGTGGTTCAGTTTCGCCAAACCACACCCGCGCAGAAACCCGCTCCTGAGGCTCTAGCGATAGACAAGCGGGAGGAGTACCCGGTTCGGTTCGCCTCCGACACCCAGGGGTTGTGGTCCGCTCGCCCACGATACCTGCCCCACACGCTGTCCGTTCAGAGTGACATCCACCAATGCGCCCGGCGTTCCACACCCCCTCTGCTCACTGGTCGTCGGCACGTCGAGAGCGTACACGACCTGTTCACCGACCGCCCGCGTTGTCGTCTCCGCACAGCGCACTCCACCGATGGTCGCCGTTACCACCTGCCCCGGCACGGGTGATTGGCCATCCACGACCGCGTAGATTGTCATAGGCGGCGCGGGCATGATGGACTGCGGCCGAGTGGACTGGCTCTGCGCCATCAGCGCACCGTGCAGGGGCAGGGTGATCACGGCGGTTGAGTCGATCCAGTAGCCATGTCCATATTCCAATGTGGTCAGATCATTCCACGCCACTGTCGTCGGTGAATAGAGCTTCCAGTGATCAGCCGTATCCGCCAGATCGTAGCCGTAGATCGCCGTATACTGCCCTGCGATGCCTGCCAGGGCATTCGCCACTGGCCGTTGTCCCGCTACCGGATAGGCAAAGATACTCCATCCCGGCCCGGCGATGGGTACCTCAACGCTGCTCATCAGTGCATACAGCCCCGGTCCCTGCATTGGGACGGAGGCTAGGTTGATGTAGATGTCCAGTGTCGTTGTGATTGGCGTCCACGTAGTGGCGGTCGGGCTGCGATAGTAGACCTGGATGCCGCTCTCTTCCCCCGCTGGCACTTCCGCGTCCAGGTAGCTAAAGCTCAGGGAATTGCCGGTCAGGGTGGGGGCGTTCGGCGAGGTGGTGAAGCGGTAGCCCTGTCCAATCAGCGTCGCCCACGGTGGCAGTGTCGGCAGGCTGCTGGTTGTCTGGAGCAACAAGAACTGCCCCGAGGTGAAGGTGAGATTGTCACCTACCAACTGTACGTCGCCTTCGGCTGAGGAGATGGGCGCGCCGCCGACTCGCATAAAGGAGCTTCCTGCACCAACGCGGCTGTTCGAACTTCCTGCACCAACGCGGCTGTTCGAGCTGCCTGCACCAACGCGGCTGTTCGAGCTGCCCGCACCGACACGGCTGTTCGAACTGCCCGCACCAACACGGCTGTTCGAACTGCCCGCACCAACACGGCTATACGATCCCGCATTCCCATCCAGCGCATAACTCGTCACCGTCTCCCAGATCGGTTTCCCGTTGACCGTATCCGTGGTTGCCAGATGGATATAGGCTCCTGGCAGTGGGTATTTCAGGGTGAAGGTGCCGCGATAGGTGCCACTCCCATCATTCGCGATGGTGGCTGGCGTCGTGAGCGGATCGTCGTCGAGCGGGTAGAGGTTCCCGATCAGGTTGTTTGTGCCGGGCGGCACCCCCGTGACCCGCACCTCCAGCGTGCGCGAGGTCACAGGTGTGATCTGGATGTCGGGTTGCCATGTGGGCCGCTGGTTCAGGGTCAGGTATTCCCGTCCCGCCGTAATGGTCTCGCAGCCGAAGCGCGCTGTAGTCGGCTCGAAGAGGCAGAGTCGGTCGCCAATGCGGGCACCTCGCGCCTGCACCTGATCATTGTTGGCACGACCCAGCGGGACAAGTTGGGTATAGGTGGTGTCCGGCGTATGATGGCTATGCTGGAAGAGGTAGGCCCGAGCGGTGAGGGCGGACAGCGTGCGCTCGCCGGTGACATTCACCGTGTAGAAGATCGGCACGGAGAGGCGTTCGGTTGTCGTGAGCGGAACAACGGAGGTAATCTCGGTGGTCGCCAGCGGCAAGTGGATCGGCCCAGGCGGGAGCGTATTCAGCGGCTGGGTTGGTGGCACCAAGGCAGGGTAGAAGGTGTGGATGGTTTCCCAATCGGCCCGTCCGGTGGTCTGGTTAGAGAAGGTCGGTTCACAGGCTATCGGGGTGTTGTTCGGATTGGTCCAACTCGCACGGGTCTGGAACTGCCAGAGAGCAGCGTATGAGTCAGCCATCAGGCCGGGGCAACTGGTCACCGGGACAACCTGACCATTGGCAATGCCGACATAGTTATCTTCGAGGAAGAAGAGGTAGTGGCCAAGCTCGTGGGCAAGGGTACGGGGCCAATCCTCGCTGAGGTTGCCGGTGGCGCTGCCAAAACGGTTCCAGACGGCACCCATATGCACTTGGCCGGGGCCGTAAATGACCGTACTCAGGGTGGTTGGGTCGGTGATGACATGAGTGGCGACACCGCCGATCAGGGCCGAGGGGCGCACGCGGTTGGAGGCGTAGATGCGGATGTCGGCGGTATCCCAGTTCTCTTTATCGTGGAAGATGGCGACGTTGCCGAGGGCGGCCTGACCGTGACTGGCCTGGAAGAGAAGCTCCGAGGCGCGGGCGAGGTCAGTCTGGAGTTGGAGCATAAAACGGGCATCGTAGCGGGCATCCCACTCCAGCGACAGATTCAGATCAAAGAGGGCCAAGGGATGCGCGGACGAGACGGTTACGACCTGGACACCCGACGGAGTGACGGGCGTACCTCTGATGCCGTCGGGTGTGGTAATAATGTTGGTGGCGTAGAGGCGGACGGTTGGCGAGTACGCATTGGTGTAGGCACCCGTGAGGGCCATGGGGGCGAGGGCGATGAGTTGGTCAGAGGGAGAGAGTTCGCCGCGCCCGCCAAGGTAGCCAAGTGCGTTGGTGGTGTAGGCTTGGGCGGTGGTTGAGGCCGCGAAGAGTTGCTGGTCACGCGACAGGGTATCGTTGAGGCGGTAGACGACGGCACCAGACTGCGGCACGTTCTGGGGATCTACAACGCGCACCTGGGTGCCACGCACGCGGAACGGGAGGGTGGTGCTACTGGCAAAGGGATGTTGAAATACGGGTACCCCATGTGGCCCGGTGGTGCCCAACGGGATCGCCGTAAGCCGCACTACCACGTTGTCGGACTGGCCGAAGAAGTTGCTCTTAGCGGTATCCCAAGCAAAGGTGTGGGGCTGTGCTATCGGCGCGCCGTTTGTCCAGGTCGGGCGCTGAACGACGATCCCGGCACCGAGATCACCCGCGATTCCACCTGGCACGCTATTGGCGGCGGTGATGCCGCTGCGGTCATCGAAACGCCAGTAGCCAACCAGACCTGGCTCGTTCCCGCTCAACGTCCGATGCATTGTGGTCTGGATCTGCGCCTGGGTACGGGCGGTGTTCCAGATCCGCACATCATCCATCGCGCCGGCAAACGCGCTTTCAAGCCCGGCCCACCCCAGGGTGAGGGGAAGCCCTTGCAGGTTGAAGCTGGCCGCTACGCTCCCGACCAAGTTCCCGTTCTGATAAACCCGCAGGGTCGTGCCGTCAAACGCCGCTGCCAGATGCGTCCACACGCCAACAGGCAGCGTCGGGTTGACCTGCTGTGGGGTCGCGCCGTAGACGCCGATCTGGGCGACGCCGTTACTGCCGATCAGCCAATGGTGAGAGCCGTTGGTGACGTTGCCGAGCACTAAGGGCCAGGAGCGGTAGACAGGTAGCGCTGAAACCCGCACCCACGCCTCGATGGTGTGCGGCGTGTTTCCGGGGGCCAGTCCGGTCACGTTCGGCACCACCGCCCGATCGTCTAGCCCATCAAAGCGCAGTGCGGTGCCGGAGGTGGTGGTGAGCGGAACGGAGGCGGCTACGGCGGGACGCCACTTCCCACCGCCATCAAGCGAGTACTCGGCGCGCACCTCGCGTACCGGATCGCCCTCGACATCGGTGAGGGCGTAGGGGATGAGGATCGGGGAGGTGCCAAGAATCTCCGGCGTAGAATAGAAACCAGCGGCGGATGTGCGAACCGGGCGGGCAACGATCACAGCCGACGGGTTGTTCGGCAGTTGTGCGCTGGTATCAACGTGGTTCAGGTAAACCCGGCTTGGCCCATTATTGCCGAGCAGAATATCAACGCTGCCATCGCCGTTAATGTCGCCCATGGCCACGCTCTGGGTGGCGTTGCCGATAGGGTTGAGTGAGGCAGCCGTTGGCGTAACGTTCCCGTGTCCGTCATTCAGGTAGACTCGGCTCGGCTGTCCGTTACTGCCCAGGACGATGTCGAGAGCACCATCGCCGTTGAAGTCGCCTAGCGCCACGCCATAAGCGTAGTTACCGGCGGGGTTGACCGGGGCGGTCATGGGCGTGAAGCGTCCCTGCCCGTCGTTCAGGTTCAGGTAGACCTGGCTCGGTTCGCCATAGTTGCCAAGGACGAGGTCAAGGGCACCGTCGCCATTAATGTCACCCAGCGCCACGCTCTGGGTAGCGTTTCCGGCAGGGTTAAGCGCGGTGGCCGTTGGCGTGAAGTTCCCATGCCCGTCGTTCAGATAGACGTGGCTTGGCCCATTGTTGCCGAGCAAAATGTCGAGGGAACCATCACCGTTGATGTCACCCAGCGCCACGCTCGTGGTGGTGCTGCCGCCAGGGTTGAGCGGGCTAGCCGCTGGGGTGATGTTCCCCAGCCCGTCGTTCAGGTAGACCCGGCTCGGCTGCCCCGAATTACCAAGGACGAGATCGAGGCTGCCGTTATTGTCAAGGTCGCCTAGCGCCACGCTCGTGGTGGCGTTGCCGCCAGGGTTGAGCGAACTGATCGTTGGTGTGAAGTTCCCTAGCCCGTCATTCAGGTAGACCTGGCTCGGCTCTCCGTAATTGCCAAGGATGATGTCGAGGCTTCCGTCGCCGTTGAGATCGCCCAATGCCACACTGTAGGTAGCGTTGCCGACAGAGGAGTTGATCGGGGCGACAGTCGCGGTGAAGCTGCCTTGCCCACTGTTCAGGTAGACCTGGCTGGGCTGCCCGAAGTTGCCGAGCAAGACATCGAGATTGCCATCACCATTGAGGTCTCCCAGTGCGACGCTCCGGGTACGGCTGGTTGCGGCGGGGTTGATCGGGGCCGCAGACGGGGTAAAGTTCCTCTGTCCATCATTCAGGTAAATCAGGTTGCCGAGCATGATGTCGAGGGCACCATCGCCGTTGAGGTCGCCGAGCACTACGCTCTGGGTATGGTTGCCATCGGGGTTCAGCGCGGTGGACGTGGTCGTAAAGCTCGCCTTGCCATCGTTGAGATAGACCTGGCTCGGCCCATCATTGCCGAGGAGAATATCAACGGTGCCATCGCCGTTGATGTCGCCCAGCGACGCGCTGGTGGTGAAGTTCCCGGCAGGGTTGAGTGTGATCGGGGCGATTGCGCTGAAGCCGCCATGCCCGTCGTTCAGGTAAACTTGGCTTGGCTGCCTATAGTTTCCAAGCAGAATGTCAAGGTTTCCATCGCCGTTGAGGTCGCCTAACGCCACGCTCCGGGTGGGGTTGGCGGCGTTGAGCGGAGTGACTGTTGGTGTGAAGTTCCCTAGCCCGTCGTTGAGGTAAACCTGACTCGACTCGCCATCGTTGCCAAGGACGAGATCGAGGCTCCCGTCGCCGTTGAGGTCGCCCAGCGCTACGCTTTGGGTAAAGTTGATGACGGGGTTGACCGGGCTGGCCGTTGGCGTGAAGTTCCCTTTCCCGTCGTTCAGGTAGACCTGGCTCCAACCGCTATATTCACTGAGAAGGATGTCGAGAGTGCCATTCCCATCGAGGTCGCCCACCGCCACACTGTGGGTGTCGTTCCCGCCGAGCGGGCTGGCCGTTGGCGTAAAATTTCCCCGCCCGTCGTTCAGGTAGACCTGGCTATCCTCCCAGTCGTTGCCAAGGACGAGGTCGAGGCTCCCGTCGCCGTTGAAGTCGCCCAGTGCTACGCTCAGGGTACGGTTGCCGCCAGGGTTGATCGGGGCAGCCGTGGCGGTGTACCCTCCGTGTCCGTCGTTCAGGTAGACTTGGCTCGGCAGTCCTCCCGAACTTCCCAGGACGAGGTCGAGGCTCCCGTCACCATTGAGGTCGCCCAGCGCCACGCTAGAGGTCGTGAGCGTCTTTGTCTGATTCAAATAGAGCGGGAGCTTGAATGTGGCGGGCGGCAAGCTCGGGACAATAGCGCTGCCCTTGCTGTCGTTGAGGTAGACCTGGCTCGTTTCAAGACTGTTGCCGAGAAGAATATCAACGGTACCATCAGCGTTGAGGTCACCCAGCGCCACGCATTTGGTGGTGATTCCGCCAGGGTTGAGCGGGGAAGCTGCTGCGGTGAAGCTCCCCTTGCCATTGTTCAGGTAGATCTGGCTTGGCTCGTAATTGTTACCGAGGAGAATATCCAGGGTGCCGTCGCCGTTGAGGTCTCCCAGTGCTACGCCCCGGGTGGCGTTGCTGGCAGGATTGAGTGTGAGGGGAGGGGCGGTGAAGCCACCCGTCCCGTTCAGATAGACCTGACTCGGTTGCCCATTATTGCCAAGGACGATGTCGAGCTTGCCATCGCCGTTGAGGTCGCCCATCGCCACGCTCCTGGTATCGTTGCCGGTGGGGTTGAGCGTGAGGGGAGGGGCGGTGAATCCGCCCGTCCCGTTGTTCACATAGACCTGGCTTGATTCATATGTGCAGTTTGGATTGCAGTTGTTGGTGCCATTGCCAAGAACGATGTCGAGCTTGCCGTCGCCGTTGATGTCGCCCAGTGCCACGCTCGTGGTGGCGTTGCCGGTGGGGTTGATCGTGAGGGGGGGGGCGGTGAATCCGCCTGTCCCGTTGTTCACATAGACCTGGCTCGATTCATATGTGCAGTTTGGAATGCAGTTGTTGGTTACGCCAGCGTTGCCGAGTAGAATATCGAGCTTGCCGTCACCATTGAGGTCTCCCAGCGCCACGCTCGTGGTGGTATTGCCGACAGGGTTAAGCGTGGATGAGGGCAATGTGGGAAATCCGCCCGTCCCGTTGTTCAGGTAGATCTCGCTCTGCCTCGCTGCCCCCGAACTGCCGAGGATGATGTCGAGTTTACCGTCACCGTTAATATCGCCCAACGCTATGCTATTTGCCGAGGGGAGCGCAGCACCTGTGGCAGCGAAGGTTCCCGTCCCGTTGTTCAGGTAAACCTGGCTCGTTCCTATCTGGCTCGTTCCCACGTAGTAGTTGAGGACGAGGTCGAGGCTCCCGTCACCGTTGAGATCGCCCAGTGCCATGTTAAAGGTGCCGCCGGGGGTATTCGTCACATCCAGCGGAGGACGGAATGGCACGCTCGCGGCGGCAGCGCGAACTGTAGGCGCAGGAGGTACACTGGGCAGCAGCGAAACCACGAGCAGCACCACGAGCAGCGATAGGGCACGATGGGCCAAGCGATGGGACATGAGCAAGCCTCCGTTGTTCGATCCGTGGGTGGGGTCCTTACCCCTATTGGATAATGTAGGTTCAGACGAGCCGGGGGGCTGAAGCCCCCGGCTCTTGGTGGCGAAGGCCGCCTACGCGGCCTCAGACAGCCCGCTTCAGCGGGCTTCGCAGAATCTAGCCCACCCGTTTACGGGCCGGGCGCGTAATGCAGCAGCCCTCAGCCCTCAACCCTCAGCCCTCAACCCTCCTCCGCCAGCAGCCCCCGGTGCGCTGCCACCTGCTCCAGAAACATCTGCCGGGCCGCCGGATCCGTGATCTGCGCGGCGCGGGCCAGTAATTCGCTGCGGGCGCGGGCCAGCAGCGCCGGGGCGCGTGGGTCGGCGTTGGCACGCATGGTCTGGTAGCAGGCCAGGTAAACCACCATCGGCTCCTCAGCACCGTCGAGCGTACCGGTCTCCAAGTGGGTCAGCACTTCTTCGATCAGGGCGAGGGACCGCACTGCGTCGCCCTGCGCCAGTGCCACACGCGCCAGCCCCGCCAGAGGTTCGGCTATCAGAGCTGGTATACCAACCTCGCGCACGTGGGCAGCCGACAACTCAAAAGATTGCGCCGCCGCCGCCAGATCTCCCTGTGCCAGGGCCACATTGCCCAACCCGCGCCGGGCCTGGCCCGTGAGCACGCGATCATCCAGCCGCTCGGCCAGGGCTAAACTCTGCTGAAAGGATGTGCCTGCATCGGCATGATCACCCTGCGCCAGGGCGGTTAGTCCGAGGTTCCCGTAGGTGTGGGCCAGTTGCTGGAGATCGTCAATCGCCGTCGCAAGAGCCAGACTCTGTTCGCTATAGGTTCGTGCAGCGGCATAGTTACCCAGCTTGTAGTGCATAAATCCCCCGTTGCCGCAGATCCGGCCTTCCAGCCAGCGGTCGCCAAGAGCCCGCGCCGCCGTCAAACATGGCTCAAGGTAGGTCAAGGCCGTGGCCGTCTGCCCCTGCTCATCGGTAATCGCCGCCAGATCAGCCAGAGCATAGCCTTCCATCCGCCGGTTTCCCGTCGTCCGTGCGGTGATCGAACTGCGCTCCAGATAGTCGCGTGCACTACGATAGTGGCCCTGATCGGCTACCACGGCACCGAGTGTATTCAGTGTGGCACAGATCTGCGCCTGGTCACCGGCGGCTTCGGCTAAGGTCAGGCTCTGCTCTAGGCTGGCTTGCGCCGCCGCATAGTTTCGTTGATAGTACAGCGCTGAACCGAGCCGCTGGTAGGCCGTCGCCTCCAAACGTGGCAGATTGGCTCCCCGCGCCAGTGCAGCCGCTTCGCTGGCCGCATGCTCGGCGGTCGCAAAATCGCCCGTGCTGTTGGCGTACCGCGCCCGGCGTAGGGCTACCTCTGTGCGGGACACCGGGGTGGCGAGGAGATCTGCAATCACTGCTAAATCCGTAAGATCGGCCCGCTGGGACTCGCGCTCCCCGCACAGCCCCAGAACCTGCTCACGGGCCAGCAGCAGCGCGTACCGCTCATTCAGATCATCAGGCGAAGCCAGTTCCAGCGCCCGGCTCAGGTAACTGATCGCGGCGGCGTTGGCGTAGCGCGCCGCCGCAGATTCCCCCGCCCGCCGCAGATACTCACGCTTCTTCGGCAGGTTGTCGCTCTGCTCGTAGTGGTGAGCTAACATATCAAGGAGTGAGTCCGTCGTATCGGCGTGCTGCTCCAGGTAACTTGCCAGTTGACCATGCAGCGCCGCCCGCGTCGCCGCCCCCAGGCTCTCGTAAGTCACCTCGCGGGTGACCACGTGTTTGAAGAGGTAGGTTAGTTCGGGATCGGGCGTGTCCAGTGGTGTCAGTTCAAGCTCCGATAAGCGGGCCAATTCATCGGCAAACCCCTCGGGCGGGGCGAGCGTTGGGAAGGCCCCGCGCAGCCACCCCACCAGGAAGCGCCGCCCGATCACGCTGGACGCCTTCAGAATCACCTGCTGCTGCGCGCTCAGTTGGTCGAGCCGACTCAGGATCAGGCGATGCAGGCTGTCGGGCAGATCCAGCGATTCCCACGCTTCGGGCTGGTACGGGTCAATCTGCTGATCGTGCAGGTAGTTCAGCAACTCCTCCAGGTAGAAGGGGTTGCCCTGGGCGCGCTCCGTCAGCCGCGTCACAAGCGTGGCGGGTACCACACCACCCCGCGTTGGGAAAAGGTGCATGAGCTTCGCTCGGATCAACTGCTCAACCGCCACACCTACCAGTCCGCTCAGGTGGATCTCGTGGAATCCAGGAAGATCGGCCAGCGACCACACCTGGGGCTGTGTCCGATCCATCGGACGATACGCCAACACGAACAGCACAGGTAGCCCGGTAATGGTTCGTGTCAGATCACGTAGCAATGCGGTTGAGGCATCATCAATCCAGTGCACATCTTCCAGCACGATCAGCAGTCCGCCACCTTCACCCTGAACCTCGCGGGCCGCTGCTGCCAAACAATCCCGCAGTAGGGCGTGTAGTGCCCCCTGCCGATCCTTCGGCTCCAGGCGTTCGGTAAAATCGTTTTCGGGTAGATTCAGCCCGAGCAGCGGCCCCAGCAGGGGCGTCGCATCACCCCGCTCCGGTGCCCAGTCGTCTACCAGTCCCTCCAGGGATCGGATCTGCCGCCGCAGTGGTGCCGTCGGGTCAAGGTCAACGATGGCTCGCCAGATGGGCTGCCAAACCAAGTATGGGCTGCGCGTACCTGTAGACTGGCAGGCACCGCCGTAGCCGATCATGCCGCGCTGCTGCGCGAGCCGAATGATCTCGGCCACCAGCCGTGATTTGCCCATGCCCGCCTCGGCGCTGATGCCGAGGATCTGGCCGTGCCCCGCCACCACCTGGCCCAGCAGCGGTTCCACCTGCGCAACCTCGTCTGCCCGCCCAACCATCGGCAGCGTATAAGCAGGCTCCGGCAGACGCACAGCACGTATGTGGCGGAGGCCATTGACCCGAAAGACCGATTGCGGCTCGCTCTTGCCCTTGAGGATGACGGGCGGGCGTGGCTCCATCACGATCCGGTCAGCAACGGCGTGATGAATGCTCGCGCTGACCATGATCTCGCCCGGTGCGGCCAACGCCATCAGCCTCGCCGCCAGATTGACCTCATCGCCCAGGATGCCGTAGGTGCGACGGCTGGTGCCACCATACGCCCCACAGCGCAGCGTCCCCTGGCTGATGCCAATCTGGAGCGGGGGAAGTCCTGCTGCTGCGCTAGCCTCATGCGCCAAGGCCAGCGCGGACAGCACCGCTCGGTGGGCATCATCCTCGTGGGCTACCGGCGCACCAAACGCGCAGCAGAGATAGCTGCCCTTATCGCCGATGATCACCTGGAGCAAAGCCCCGTCGTAGCGCGCCAGCACACCCTGCGCCGCCCGGATAAACGTATCGAGCCGAACAGGGGCGTCTGGCTCGGCATCATAATCAATCCCAGTGAAACGTAAAAATAACGCCACCGCTGGCCGTAGCTCCGTCAGAAACCCCCCCTGCCCCGTCACCTCGCGGGCATAGACCGTCGGCAGAAGCCAGGGCTGGAGGATCGCGGTCGAGAGCGTATCTGCGGGAAGAGCGGGCCATGCGGACATGGTCGGTGCGGTGGTGAGTTCAATCAGCGGCACAAACCGCTCGCCTGTCCCGCTGTCCTCGCGCCACGCGCCTGTGGTGGCCGCAGCCCCCAGCGCCGCAACACACCCCGCATCCAGCACGATCTCTCCCGCCACCGCATGGTGTTCAGCAGTCGCCACCCGCACCACCGTCGCCCCCGCCAACAGATCCAGCATCTGGATGGCCGGGTCGCCCACGAGCATACGACGAGCAGGGCCACAGGCCACCGCAACCTTCAGCCCAAGGGAGGTACGACCTCCACCGGGCAGGGCGATCTGCGCAAAGGCGGCCATCGCCTGTTGCATTCCCACCGCGCAGGCAGCGGCACGTGGGGCGGGTGGGCCATCCGCCGCATCAAACCAACAGGTGATCGCATCGCCAGCAAAGCCGATCACACTGCCGCGATAGGCATCAACTTGGGTGATCAGGGCGTCGTAGGTGATGTTGATCTGGTCGCTGAGCGCCTCGCTCCCCTGGCGTGGGCCAAGGGCAATTCGCAGCGCTTCGGTGAGTGGGGTGAAACCGGAGATGTCAGCAAACAGGGCAGCGCCATCAGCGTAATCCGGGATCGCGGCCCCGCACGCCAGTGCGTGACGCCGATCCTGTGGCAGATAGGCAGACATGGGGTTCATGGCATCTCGCTCTCATCGTCGTAAAGGACGGTGATGCGGGCGCATGAAGCGCGGGCAACGTGGTTGATACGGCTGTCGATCCCATGTTTGGTATCGGTAGCTGCACCAAGCCCGGATCACAAGACGAGTATAGCAAAAGGGTACCGTGTTGAAAGTTAAAGATTTTATGTGGACACGTTGTGATTTGTTAATACAGTTATGATAGCACAACAAAACCTTTAGTGATGCGGACAAAAAGAGCGTGTTCGATCTGTGGCTGTGCTATCCGCAATACAGCCCTAATATTGCACCATAGGGATACGCGGGGGGCGGTATAATAGGGTGACGCGCTCTCGACGAAATTGCAGATTGCAATCTGCAATCCGCAATCTGCACTCTGCACTCTGTAATCGCACTAGGTAGGCGCGGCACGCTGCGCCTGAACAGTAACCCGCATGGCACTGCGCACCCTCACTGTAGACCTGGAACGCGGACTCGCCCGCCAGCAGCTCCCGGCAACTGTCGAGCGTGACTATCTGGGCGGGCGCGGGGCCATCGCATGGCTCTTCTGGAATCATCTACCGCCCAATACGCCCCCGCTCGCCCCGGAGAACATGCTGATCTTCGCCGCCGGCCCTCTGGCTGGCACCGGTGCCTTCGCTACAGGCGGCTTTGTGGTAGGAACCCGATCTCCTCTGACGGGCGGCATTGGCTATAGCTGGGCACAGGGCCACTGGGGCGCCGCTCTGCGTCAGTCAGGCTACGATCTGCTGATCATTCGCGGGCAGGCTCCCGACTGGTGTTACCTGGTAATTGACCACGGCCAGGTGCGTCTGCGACCCGCAGGCCACTTGCTTGGACACGATACCCAGGCCACCTCCGATGCTATCCGGGCCGAGATCGGTGCTGATTTCCGGGTGGCATGTCTTGGTCCCGCCGGCGAAGCCGAGGTGGCCTACGCCAGTATTGTGGCCGAGGGTCGCTATATGGCCGAGCCCGCCGGTACCGGCGTGGTGATGGGCAACAAGCATCTCAAGGGTATCGCCGTCCGTGGCGGCCCGCCCATTGCCGTTGCCGATGAGCGGCGCCTCGCCTCAGCCCTAGAAGGTATCCGCCGCCGCGACAAGTCAAGTTCCCTGGCCGATGGTTTAGGCGAGATCGGCAGCAGCCATTTTCTTACTCAGGCTATCGAGTGGGGGGCG
>CAIXLU010000286.1 GCA_903920315.1 uncultured Oscillochloris sp. | reverse complement strand
CGCGAGCCGCCCCTACGGCGGGATATATATATGATCACAGAACCTCTCCTAGAATCGTCATTCTTGCGCAAACTCGACCGCCTAAATATCCTGACGCGCAGGGCGATGGCGGGCGACATTCAGGGTGAGCGGCGTAGCCCTCGGCGCGGCTCGTCGGTGGAGTTTGCCGATTTTCGGCCCTACGCCACCGGCGACGACATCCGCCAGATTGACTGGAATCTCTACGCTCGTGCTGAGCGTTTCTACCTGAAACTGTTTGTGGCCGAAGAGGAACTGAGCGTCCATTTGCTGTTGGATACCAGCGCCAGTATGGACTGGGGCGAGCCGAATAAGCTGCGCTACGCCAAGCAACTCGCCGCTGCCTTTGGCTATATCGCCCTGAGTAACCTCGACCGGGTCAGCGTGAGTGCCTTCGCTGCCGAATCGCAGGCTGCCGCACTGCCTAGCGTGCGCGGTAAACGCGGCGCATTGCCGCTCTTTGGCTTCCTCCAGCGCCTCGTCCCCGGCAAGGGCGGCGATCTTGCCAAAACCTGCCGTACGTATGTGCAGACGGCACGTACCCCCGGCCCGCTGCTGCTCTGCTCCGACCTGCTTGACGCCAACTGGAAGGACGCCCTCGCCGCCTTCTCGTCGCGGCCCTTCGAGGTGACGGTGATGCACATCCTGGCCCCCCAGGAGATCTCGCCTGAGCTTGATGGCGACTTCAAGCTGATGGACGTGGAGGGTGGCGAGCCGGTGGAGATCAGCGCCGATATTGGCCTGATCCAGCGCTATCGCGAGAGTTTGGCCGGTTGGCGTGCGGAGATCGAGAGCTTCTGCAACGGGCGCGGCATGAACTATATGGCCGTTGATACCTCCGTCCCGGTTGAGGAGTTTATGCTCGCGCAGATGCGCAGGCGTGGCGTGCTAACGTAGTCTGGAGGCTTCTATGAGTATCGTTACTTCTCCCGAAACCGTTACGGCGGTTGTCTACTCGGAAAGCGATGGCAAGCCGATGGCCGATAATACCCGGCAGTTCCGCTGGATCGTGACGATCCAGGGCGGATTCGACGCGATCTACCGTGAGAAGCCCAATGTCTTTGTTGCCGGAGATTTGCTCTGGTATCCAGTGGAGGGTCAGCCACGTATTCGTCAGGCTCCCGACGTCATGATCGTGTTTGGTCGTCCCAAGGGTGAACGCGGATCGTATCAGCAGTGGCGCGAGAGTAACATCGCCCCGCAGGTGGTCTGGGAGGTTCTTTCGCCCGGTAATACGGCGAACGAGATGACCCGCAAGTTCAGCTTTTATGATCGCCACGGTGTTGAGGAGTATTACATCTACGACCCGGATCGTGGCACATTGAGCGGCTACCTGCGAGTTGATGATCATCTTGAGGAAATTGACGATATTGAGGGCTGGATTAGCCCGCGCACGCATGTGACACTGCTCCTCAATAGCGGAAATTTAGTCTTGTTGCGACCCGATGGGGCTTTTTTTGCCAGTTACCTTGAGCTGGATTACCAGCGGGCGGATGCAGCTATGCGGGCCGATCTTGAACGCCAGCGGGCCGATCAGGAGCGCCAGCGGGCCGACAATGCCGAGGCTCGTGCGGATGCCCTCGCCGCACGTCTACGCGAACTCGGCATAGATCTCGACGCCTGAGGAGTCTCCCTATGTCGCTGATCAGCCCCTTGGCCCTGCTCGCTGCCGCCATTGTCGGGCCGATCATTGTGGCGATGTATCTGCTCAAGCTGCGCCGTGAGGAGCGCTCGGTCTCCTCAACTTTCCTCTGGCAAAAAATGGTGCGCGATGTCGAGGCCAACGCGCCCTGGCAGAAGCTGCGCCGCAGCCTGCTGCTGCTGCTCCAGCTCTTGCTGATGCTGCTGTTGGTGCTGGCCCTGGCCCGCCCATTCTTCCAGACTCAGGGCATCAGCGGGCGCAACCTGATCATTATCCTCGACCACTCGGCGAGCATGGGGGCCAGCGATGAGTCGCCCTTACGCCTGGAGGCGGCTAAGGCCAAGGCCCTCCAACTGATTGACCAGTTGCCTGACGGCGGGCGGGCCACGATCATCGCCGCTGGGGGCAGCATGCATGTACCCGCCGCCGCCACCAGCGACCGGCGCGAGCTGCGGCGGGCGATTGACGCGATCCAGCTCGGTAACGGCGGCGGCAGCGATCTTGCCCAACCCCTCACCCTGGCCTCGGCCCTAGCCGCCCGCGAAGAGGATAGCGAGGTGGCGATTATTTCTGATGGTAATGTGGGAGTCCCCAGCGACATCCGCGTTCCGGCTCGCGTCAGCTATTTCCCGATTGGCCGGGCCACCGAAAATGTCGCTGTGAGCGCGATCTCGCTTCTGCCCAACCAGAACTCGCAGACTCTCTTTGTACAGGTGACGAATTACGGCCTATCGGCTGCCGCCCGCCGCCTCGATATTTACCTTGACGGGGCGATCTTCAATGCCTATAACCTGAATCTCGCCCCTGATCCAACCGGCGGACAAAGCATTCAGGCCGAGATCCCGCCCCAGGTGCGGGTGGTTGAGGCCCGTCTGGATGGAACCGACGCCCTCGCCGCCGATGACCGCGCCTTCGCCGTGAGTACCCTTGGCGACGCCCTGAACGTGCGCTTGATCAGCCCCGGCAATCGCTTTTTAGAGACGGGTCTGGCCCTGTTGCCCGGTGTCAGCGTGACTAAGGCAATCAGCGGGACAAGTACCTTTACCGAGACGATCTCGCAGATCCCGGTGACGATCATTGACGGGCTGCCGCCCGCTATCCTGCCCCCTGGCAACCTGCTTCTTGTCGGGCCGATCCGCAGTAGCGACTACTTCTCGGTGACGGGTGAGATTGAGTTCCCCAGCCTGCGTCCGATCAGCGGCGATGAACCCATTCTGCACAACGTCAGTCTGAGCGAGGTAAGCGTGCTGAAGGCGGCTCGGATCACGCTGGGGAGCTGGGCGCGGGTGGTGGTGGATAGCGACGGTGCGCCGCTGCTGGCCGTGGGCGAGCGTGACGGGCGGCGGATCGCGGTGCTGGCCTTCGATCTGCACAACTCTGATCTGCCCCTCCAGGTCGCCTTCCCGCTGCTGCTCTCAAACCTGATCAGCTACCTCGCTCCCGGCAACGGGGCCGAGGCATCGCAGCTTTTACCCAGTCAGCCCCTGGCCCTCCCGGTGGATGCCAGCATCACCGAGGTGCGCGTGACCCGCCCGGACGGCACGGTTGCCAGTTCGCGTGATGGTGGTGTGCAAATCCGCGACGGCCAGGCGATCTTTATTGACACTGACACGCTGGGGGTGTACATGCTAGAGGCGCTGCGCGACGGCGAGATTCTGGCAACCCACCGTTATGCCGTGAATCTCTTCGCGCCTAAAGAGTCGGCGATCACCGCACAGCGCGACCTGAGCGTGCCACAAATCAGCGGTGCGCAGAGCACGATCACCCGTACACGCGACGGACGCCAGGAATTTTGGCGTTGGCTGGCCCTGGTCGCCCTGATCGTGCTAGTGATCGAGTGGCTGGTCTACCAGCGCAACGGGCTGGTCTATCTGCGCCAGCGATGGCGCGGGTAGGGCGAAATTATGGTATCATCCGCCCCACGTGGCCGTCATTCGTGCCTTAGTTTGAGGGAAAGTATCATGGCTGTCATCAGAATTCTGATCGCCGAGGATAATGACCTTGTTTCCCTCACCCTTGAGGAGCAACTGAAGGGCCTCGGCTACGATGTGGTTGGGATCGCCCGTAATGGTAACGAGGCCATCGCGCTGGCGAACCGGCTAAAGCCCGACCTGATTATGATGGACATCCGTATGCCCGAGATGGAGGGTACGGAGGCAGCCGCCCGTATTCACGATCAGATGGCAGTGCCGATTATTATGCTCACCGCCTACGCCGATAAAGAGACCGTGCGCAAGGCTGAGGCAGCCGGTGCCCTGGCCTACCTGGTTAAGCCGGTGAGTGAGGTTGAACTGCCCCCCGCCATCACTATTGCCCTGTCTCGCTTCCACGAGATCCAGGGTCTGCGCACTCATGTGAATGAGCTGGAGGACTCGCTGGAGGCGCGCAAGCTGATCGAGCGCGCAAAGGGAATTCTGATGCAGCGCCTCGGCCTGAACGAGCGCGATGCCTACGAGCGGCTGCGCCAGCGCGCCCGCGATAAGCGGGCAAAGATGAAGGATATTGCGCAGGCGATCATTGAGGCGGAGGAGTTGCTTGGATCTTAGGTGATTTTAGATTTTGGATTGCGGATTTTGGATTGGCACAGAGCGTGCAATCTAAAATCCAAAATCCACAATCCAAAATCGCTTGACGCTCCGCAGACCGTATGTTATAGTCAGCGCCGTAGCGGCCCATAGTAGTTGAGTGAAGCAAACCGATGCCGAACGTGGCCAACAGCTTTTTCTCCTATTATTTTACCAGCCCACATATGGCCTGGTCGCTTCGCACTGTGTAAGAACTTCTGTCGGCAGACAACGTGTTCAGAGGGCGTGAGGCGACCGAGCCTCACGCCCTCTCTCTGTTTTTCGCCACCTAGAGAAAGAGGGCGCTATGACCATCTGGTGCCGAGGTATTCGCGGCGCGACAACCTGTGATGAGAACAGCCGCCAGGCCATTCTTACCGCTACCCGCGAGATGCTCCAGCTTATGATCGCGGCCAACGACCTGCGGCCCGAGGATCTTGCCAGCGCGATCTTCACCACCACGCCCGACCTGAACGCCGAGTTTCCTGCCGTGGCCGCCCGTGAACTGGGTTGGGTTGATACCGCCCTCATGTGTGGCCACGAAATGAGCGTCCCCGGCAGCCTGCCGCGCTGCATCCGCGTGCTTGTCCACTGGAATACCGAGCGCCAGGCCAGCGAGGTGATCCATATTTATACTCGCGGTGCCAGCAACCTGCGCCCCGAGCACGCCGCCCGGATGTCGGCATTACAGACACCGCTTGAGTAAGACAAGGTTTCAGGTACCAGGTTTTAGGTTTACAGTTCGTAGTGCGGGCTTCCAGCCTGCCAGATGCGTATCG
>CAIXLU010000285.1 GCA_903920315.1 uncultured Oscillochloris sp. | reverse complement strand
GTCAGGCGAATACGTGCGCGCAGCCCAGCCACCAGCATATCCAGGGCGGCAGCATGTTGAGCGGCCTCGTAGGGCTGCCCCCAGATATGCATGGCGCACTCGTCGCGGGTGCAGAGCCGGCCGGAGTTACGGTAGAAGAGCAGCAGCAACCGGGACTGGCCGGGGGTTAGCTCAAGGGCGCGCCCGTCGAGCAGAAAGATCATCATCTGGTCGTCGTAGCGCAGTCCACGCGAGGGCACGCAGGTGTCCAGAGGATCGATAAACTTGAGCAGAGAGGGGCCGCTGCCCAGACCAATCAAATCCTCGGTCTGAAGCGAGTGCGTTTCGGTGAGCCGACGACCATTCACATAGGTGCCATTGGCGCTGCCCGCATCAATCAGAAAGTAGCGCTGTCCTTGGCGCTCGATCCGTGCGTGCAACCGCGAGACTTCCCGCTTCTGCACCACCACATCGCAGTCCGTTTCGCGGCCAATTGTGATCACCGCGCCGCGTAGCACAAACTCAGCTGGCTGCACGGCCTGCTCGTTGAGTGCGAGCAGCAGCGCTATTTGTTCCTTCTGCTGTTGCTCAGGCATAAGTTCCCCCCACATTATTGCTCAGACCGGCACCGATAATCCCGCTCCTGTTCGTTTGGCCGATACCTGCCCCACTACTTCCAGAATACGCTCGGCCCGCCGACCATAGGTGTGATCTCGGGCCACATCGCGGCGGGCTGCGCTACCTTTCAGATCTTCCCCCGCGCCTAGTGCCGCCACTAAGGCAGCCTGTAGGCTATCGAGATTACGCCGCATAAAGGTGTGTCCAAGCTGCGGAGGCACAATCTCGTGCAGGGCTGGGATGTCAGGCAGTACCAGTGGTTGGCCGAGCGCCAGATACTCAAACAGCTTCAACGGGGAGGCAGTCACATCGGTGACGGTGTCGGGGATGGCCAATACGTTGGCCGCGCCCAGAAACGTCAGTACCTCAGACTGCGGGCGCGGGCCGAACAGTCCCAACGTCGGGCGCGGGCCGGGTGTTGGGGCTGCGCCCTCGCCGTGCCAGATCACAAAACCCAGACCCTCGGCCTGACGTCGCAGGGCGTCCCGCTCGGCATCGCGCCCACCCACCAGCAGCAGAGTCAGTCTAGGGAGGTTCTCGGCCAGACGTGCCACCGCAGTAACAAGCCCGTCTAGCCAGCGGTGAGCGAAGGTCATCCCGGCGTAGGCGATCACAGGCGCATCTGTGGATAGACCAAGGGCGTCTCGGCAGGCACTGCGATCTTGTGGGGCGAAGAGTCGCTCATCATAGGCATCGGGTACCACAAAAACATCCTCGGCCCGCCGCCAGCCAATCGCGCCAAGCAGACGTCGAAAATCCTCAGTCAGCGAAACCACCGCCGACGAGCGGGTCAGTGCGACCCGATCAATCAGGTGGAGCAACCCCTCGGCCCAGGGTTCCTTGGCTCGCGAAGGATTGCGCGACTCCAGATCGTGGGCCTCGTAGATCACCGGCACACCCAGGAGCGGCCCGTAAACCCCGGCCCACCATGCAGCGCAGATCACCTGGCGCACATACACCGCCTCGATCTCGTGTGCCTGCGGTGCCAGCATGATCGCCGTCATCAGTGCGAAGGCGCTATGCTCAAGGTAGTAGAGCAGCGTACTCTTGTAGAGCCGCGAGAGCTTGCCAATCGCGGGGCGGGGCAGATGACAGGCACCAACCTCGGCGAAGCGGCTCGGCTCGCGGCCCCAGCGCGGGATAAGCGCTAGCGTATCAGGCCGACGCGCCCGCAACTCGCGCAGGGTCGTGTACGTCTGGATCGCATTGGCCGACTTCAGAGCCAAACTCGTAGGGTAGGCAATGTAGACGATCATACGGCAACAGTGTAGCCGACTTCGCCGCGTGCTGCAAACGGGCAGCCCTCACCCCCTGGCCCCCTCTCCCAGAGCGGGAGAGGGGGGACATGGCTATCGGCTCTGTTCACATGACTCTACATCATCATCATTGGCAGATAGTACAGAAGCCATTTTTGGCACTAGACAAGGTTTCAGGTGCCAGGTTTCAGGTTTACCGTTCGTCGTGCAGGCTTCCAGCCTGCCGACGCGCATCTGGCGGGCTGGAAGCCCGCACTACGCGCAGCCCAAACTGTAAAGCTGGATTGAACCATGTCCTACCGCAAAAGTCACGCTGTCATCGTGTCACGCAGAGCGAAGCGAAGCGTGACATGTATGACAGCGTGACTTTTGCTCTATTGCGATATATGGGATATAAGGTAGAGACGCCCCACCGGGGCGTCTCAGACGCCCCACCGGGGCGTCTCTACGGAGATTTATGTTCACCACTATTCACCACCAGCTCGATCACGCCGATCATCCCGATGCTCTGCGTGATCTTTTTGCTCAGACGCTCAATTGGGGCCGTTCGCACGGTACAGTGCAGCAGCTTGCGGTGGGCACGCCGGTTAATCAGTCCCTTGTGGCCCAGCCTATTGCTCAGTTGGGTACTATTCCGGTGTTCCGTGTTGAGTGGCCGTACTCCACATTGCCTACCGTTACCCAGCGTCGTGCCGTCTATCACGTCCTCTCCGCTGTCGCGGTTGAGCATGTGCTCTGCTATGTGACGCAGGGCGGGCGGCAGATCTCGTTTGTGTGGGCCAGGGATCGCGGCGGTAAACGGGTTGAGTTGCGTATTCTTTCCTACGAGCAGGGTTCGCCCGCTCGCACGACGATTGAGCGCCTGACGGCATTGGCCTTCCGCTTCGATGAGTTTGATATGTTTGGCGGTGTGTCGCCGAGTCTGGTGATGGAACGACTCAACGCGGCCTTTGATGTGGAAGCCGTCACCAAGCAATTCTTCGCCACCTACCGGGCCTGCTTTGAGCAGACGGAGCGCACGCTTCAGGGATTGCCTGACCCGCCCACGCGCCGTCTTTTTGTCCAAAAACTCTTTAACCGGCTGATGTTTATTGTCTTTCTGGAGCGTAAGGGGTGGCTTAGGTATGCCGGGCGCACGGATTATCTGCATGCGCTCTGGCAAGCTCACCTCGACGAGCGCATGGGCGACCCGAGTGCTAACTTTTATCACAGTCGCCTGACGTTGCTCTTCTTTGCGGGTCTCAATACGCCGCACGAGGTCAATGTGGTAGATATTCGGCACGGCCATGTGCTGGAAGAGCGGATTGGGCGCGTCCCGTACTTGAACGGGGGGCTGTTTGAGGAG
>CAIXLU010000284.1 GCA_903920315.1 uncultured Oscillochloris sp. | reverse complement strand
GGTTTTGCAGCGAACCTGGCCCAGACTCGTCAGGCCGCCGGGGGGTCGATCTTCGTCTTTGATCGAGAGGCGAGTCTGCGGGCGGTGCGCTATATCATTCAGCCCTACGGCGGTCTGCTACTGCCCGCCCTAGCCTATGGCCTGTGGCGCTGCCGCGCTCGCACGCCCCAGGCTCTCAGCGAACTGCTGCTCCTGTTGCTCCCCGTCCTCTGGCTCTGCTGGTATCTGGTCTCTCTGGGTTGGCCGCGCTACGCCTTCCCCGCCGTGGCCTTCGGTGCCCTGGCCGTAGCTCGGCTCTTGGCCGATATGATTGGCACCCTGCGCACAGGTCGCCGCCCGATTCTGGCATGGGCCGTCGTTGCCTACGCCGCCCTGATCATCGCTCTGCCGATCATCCTGAGCGTACAGGCCATCCTCCGACCCGACGATAGCGCCCAGCGGATGGCCGCCTACCTTGATACTCATGTGCCGACAACCAGCGTTGTGGAAACGTGGGAGCCTGAGCTGGGTGTGCTTACCGACCACCGCTACCATTACCCGCCGATCTCTCTCCTCGATACCGCCGTACGTCAGACGTGGCTCAGTGGCCCGGCCCTGCGCTACGACGGGTTGAGCGACCGACCACAGTTTGTGGTTGTTGGTCCGTTCGGCGCGTGGGTCGGAATTTACCCTGGCGAGATACTTGAGCGGGACTACACCCTCACCCAGCACGAAGGGCTGTATAACCTCTATGTACGGCGACCATGAGAAACGGAGTACCCGCCTATGCGCCGCACCGCCGTCCTTTTCTGCTTGCTGCTGATCTGCTACGCCTACACCTTGCCGCGCTGGGCCGATTGGAACCAGAACTCGCGGCTGGATCTGGTGCTGGCGATGGTGGACGACGGCACGGTCAGCATTGATCGTTATGTCGCCAACACCGGCGATTACGCCCTCTACCGGGGACGCACCTACAGCGATAAGCCGCCAGGTCTCTCGCTGCTGGCGCTGCCCGCCTACATGGCCCTGAGCCCGATCCTCAATCTGCCGCCGGTGGCCGAACGTCTTTCCCGCCTCGGGCGTGTTGGATCGCTGGAGAGTAGCCTGCGTGCCGAAGGGAGTGGGCTGCGCGAGGATAAGCTGCGCGTGGCGCTGGTTCAGTATCTGCTTACCTTGCTGGCGGTGGCCACGCCTGCGGCGGCGCTGGGAGTCCTCTTCTACCGGCTCTTGCTGCGCCTGGGTGCGGGCGAATCGTTGGCGGCGCTGGGAACTTTGGCCTATGGTCTGGGGACAACCGCCGCGCCCTACGCCGGTAACTTCTACAGCCATCAACTCTGCGCGGCCCTGCTGTTCGGTGCCTTTACCCTCGCGTGGCCGGGAGACTCTGTCCGACGGTTTGGTGATGCGCGTGGCCTGCTCTGCGGGCTGCTGCTGGGCTGGGCCGTGATCAGCGAGTACCCCGTGGCCCTCGCGGCAACTGTGATTGGCGTCTACGCCCTGGTTCGGCGCGGGCCACGCTGGATTATTCCCCTCGCGGT
>CAIXLU010000283.1 GCA_903920315.1 uncultured Oscillochloris sp. | reverse complement strand
CCGCAGGAGATCTCCTATGTCCACACGCTACCGGCCATCCCCCATGCTCTACGCGCTCTGCACCCTCGTGCTGCTCGCGGGGGCACCGTCTGCCGCCTCCGCCCCGTTCACCAGCTTGCCGCCAACAGTCGTCAAAGCCCCCGGCGTCGAGTCCCCCAGCGCCGAGATCACGCCGACGCAGGAGCAGGCTATGTGGTCTGAGATCCAGGGCACCCTCACGGCCCTGCGCCGTGCCTGCTCCCTGGCCGCACCTCCAACCACACAGAGCGTGACCCTCGGCTGGCCGCTGCGCATGGCCCCGGGGCGCGCAGACTATGCGGGCTTTCGCATCTCTGCCTTTGTTGACCACAACCCCGCCAGCGGGCAGGTGCTGGATTATCACGGCGGCACACGCACGTACGACGGGCATCGCGGCACCGACATCGCCCTCTACCCCTTTGCCTGGAACAAACTGGACGCGGGCGATGTTCAGGTGGTCGCGGCCGCTGCGGGCACAATTGTGGCACGAGCAGATGTTGACGCCACCGACCACAACTGTAACGTCAGCAGCAGTGACCCCTGGAACTACGTGGCCCTCGTCCACGCCGACGGCCGGATGAGTATCTACGGCCATATGCGCTACAACTCGCTCACCCGCAAGCAGGTCGGCCAAACAGTGACCCAGGGCGAGTATCTAGGCACGGTGGGCAGCTCTGGCAACTCAGGTGGGCCGCACCTTCACTTTGAGGTGCGCTACGGGAGCTACTCAACAAACGAACTGATTGACCCCTACGCCGGGCCAGCCAGCCAGCCAGAGTCGCTGTGGGACAGCCAGCGCCCTTACGATGACTCTGCGGTGGATCGAATCGCCACCCATTCGTCCCCGCCCAGCACCCCCGACCCCTGCCAGCCCAGCATCACCAACCTCCAGGATAGCTTCACCACGCCCAGCACTATCTACTTCTCCGTCTACTACCGCGATCACCAGGGGTCCCTCGCCACCCAACTCACGATCTACCGCCCCGACGGGAGCGTCTTTCAATCAACGCAGTACGCCCCCGGCACTAACGCCTTCAACTCTGCGTGGGTCTATGGCTGGGCAGCGAATGTCTCTGCCGCTGAGCCCGCAGGCACATGGCGCTTCGAGGCGACATACAACGGACAGACCTACGAGACCTTCTTCAATGTGAACGCGCCGCCTGCGGTCACGCTGAGCAGCCCCAACAGCGGCGAGCAGTGGGATGTCTTGCTGGCCCACCCGGTGACCTGGTCAGACAACATCGGTGGTGCCGTGAATATCACGCTGTATCACAATGGTGCCGATGTCGGCCTAATCGCCGACAACACGCCCAGCGACGGTGAGTACCTCTGGATTCCGGGTTCGGCCCTACCGCTGGGGGACGGCTACACCATCCGTGTGAGCAGCGTCCTCAACCCCGCTGTCTACGATGAGAGTAAAGTACCTTTCACCCTGATGCCGACGATGCTCACCAAGAGAGTGTACATGCCGCTCATCTGGCGCTAAAAGCGGGAACAGCTCCGCGACAACTCGCTCCCGGTCTATGGACACGGGCCTCACGTGGTCAGTGTCCATCGAGTTGTTTCGTGTGTGCCACGATTATTCACGTCTGAACCATATCCTCACGTCACGATGTAGAACTGAAGCTCCGGGCCGTCTACGCAGTCGGTCTCTGAACCGGGAAGACCCGTAGGCTTCTGGTAGGTTATCGGGGCAATCAGGGCGAAGTTCGACTGAAATGCTAGAGCCTCAACACCGCTGGTCTGCGGAACCGCCGGAATGCGGGGCGCGGTGTAGGTGACGGTCACAACCAGCCGGTAGGATTTACTCCCTTCACCCTCGTCGAACGTCACCGTATTGGCCGGGATTTTCACCCACGCGGCGTAGTCAACCGGGCCGTGTCGAGGGGTCAGGGCAATCGTCGTATCGGAGGTCAGCGCAATCCGTTCCTTCGTGCCGGGCTGCAGCGACTCCAGGGCGGCACTGACGTGCCACGTCCCCATGATGAAGGGGTTCAGGTCGCCAAACATGCTCCAGCTCACGCGAACCTGAGCAGTCGTATCCGCCGCGATGGTGTTCTTGGACGTGATGTCGTTAAACTCATGCACGTGCGCGTGCATCGTCGGGTCTTCAGCCTGTCGGCGGGTGATACCATCGTAGCTATCCAGATGGGTGTGGATGCTGCCGTTGAGCTGGCCGTGGCGGGGTTGAGTGTTCTTGTACAGCATGACCGTACTCCTTCTGGATGTGATGATGGAT